>MNUO01000104.1 GCA_001871015.1 Candidatus Desantisbacteria bacterium CG1_02_38_46 | reverse complement strand
CAAATTTAGTCAACGATCTTCTCAACCTAAAAACCTATTATCGCTATTAGAATTTTGAAATACTGCTTGTGGATAATGACGCTCTGTGGAAATTGATGGATAACGATAGAGAGTAAGGCAAGTAAGAGTGTTACCCACAATTTCCACATCGCTTGGAGTCGCCCGAGGCGACCCCACATTATCCACTAAGCACGGCGACTGTTTTTCAATATTTTTCAAAGACCAAGAAATGGCTTCATTAGCAACCGTTTTCTATACGCTACCAAATTTTTGGACAATAATAATGCATTTACCGCATAAAACATAGCATAATAAATTCTGTTCACCGTAGAAAATAATTTTCTTTTATCAAAAAGAATCTTAGCATCTTCTAAGGTTTCATGTGCTCTTAATAATCTATATTCAATTAAAGTTTTTCTCTCTTCATTCATATTTTTACTCCTTCTCTATCTATATTCTGGTAAAAAGGCATTTCCTTATATAAAGAAAAATCCCAGAATTTTCTTTCCTCTACTACTATTCCAAACACCACTTCATATTTCAATCCTACCTCAAATCCAACTTCAAAAACTTCCTCTTCAATAGAAGTAGTTATTTCCCTATCTAATATCACAAGAATATCTATATCTGAGAAAATTGTGTCTTTGCCTCTTACTTTTGAACCAAAAAGGATAAAACTTGCTTCAGGAAATTTCTTTCTCACTTTCTCTTTAAACTCGTTCAAACTCTCCTTATCTTTTTTCCTTAAACAATCAATAATCTTTTCCATGCCCCATCAACCCCCTTTTTCAACCTATTGTTGTTGTATTATACCATAAAAATGGAAAAAAGTAAAGAAGAAACTATTCAATAACAATTGCACGGGAAGGAACAGCACTCGCTCCCTTTATTCTCAAAGGAAAGACAAAGAGTTTTACTCTTTTCTTTCTTATTTTATCACCGTTAATTATAGGAGCTAAGATTATCCTCCCACTTTTTTTATAAAATTTTTTCAAAAGAGGCAAGTCTTTTCCTTCTACGGGGTGCAAATGATTATCAAAACAGGGAAAATCTCCACCAAGAAATTTTATTTTTTTATCAATAATCCAGTCCATTGCTTCATGGGTAAAATAAGGGCTCTTTTCGACAAATTCTTTTTTATTCCACATTTTATACCAACCGGTATAAACAAGAAGCGTATCCCATTTTTTAAGTTTTGCTCCTGCCCTTTCTAAATCTTCTACAGTAATTGTTTCTGTCCCACTTTTTGGTGTCTTGATTACTACTGCTTCCCTGACAAGTTCTTCTGGTTTCAATTCATCAACTGTTCGAATTCCGCTAAATAAATGCGCTCCTGTCTCAAGATAGGTTCCAGAAAGAGTAGAAAGAAGGAATTTATGTGCACTGAATCCATCTTTCTCAACGCGCGCAATTTCTTCAATTTTTGCAGGGGGAAACGGCTCTCCATAATCCCACATATCATTTTCAATCATCCCTGAAATCTCAACAATTCTCATTCTCTTCTCCTTGGTGTCCTAATAATTTAATCGGAATTGGCCTAACAGGGGGACGGGATGTGAAAGGTATAATTTCTGAGATAGATTTACCTGTTTCTTCACTGATAATCCGCGCAACAAGTTTACTGCAGCTTTTCCCCCCACACAAACCCATTCCAGCCCTGGTCATCCGCTTAACCGCATCTATGTTTGTTGCTCCTTTTCTAATTGCCTCGTGGATTTCCTCTTCGGTTATTTCCTCACAACGACAGATAATTAAGGATTCTTTCTTATTAATCTTATCCCCCTGACTTCCCCTGAATATTCTTTAGGAACAGCAATCGTGATTACTGCTGTCCGATTATTTTTTTCTGGGTCAAGAACGCTAATTACTTTTGCTCTACACACTTTTTCCCCTTCACGATTGAGAGCGATTACTTCCTCACCCTTTTCTGGCAAAGGTAAAAATTCATAAGGAAGAGATATGGTTGATTCCTTATCATTATAATTATTATTTACAACAAAAACTGCCAATCCCGGACAGATTGGGATGCATCTGCCACAGCCCGTACAATTTTCTTCAATTAACCTGGGAAGATTTGTAATTGGTTTGCCAACAACAATTGCTTTTCTTGGACAAATTGTTTCACAGGGATTACAGGGAATATCCTGCACACATTCAATCACAACTACCCTTGCTTTTGCCAATCTTTCTTTTGAAGGATAGCCAGGAAAATTTTTATAATAGTCTTGCGTAAAAATCTTTTTTTTCATTTTACATTTTATGCAAAGAATTATATTGCTTTAAAATTAAATCTTTGGTCTTCTGGCGTCCTTCTCCAAAGGAACCTAATCGTAACTCTCTTAAACTTTCCCATGATAACTCTTTTTTCTCTTCTGCCTCTTTTTTAGAGATATAACCAAGAGATTCAGCAATGGCAATTCCTGCTAATTTTCCTTCTTCTATTGCTGTAGAAGCTTCTTCTATTCCCGAAACATCGCCGGCAACATAAATTCCGGAAACTGTTGTTTCCATATCTCTGCTATGCAATGGAATAAACCCACCCAGAGAAGGAATGTAGGTAAATTGACAACCAGCCATCCAGCAGAGTTCATCCAGTGGTCTTAATCCCACTGCAATGCAGACAAGGTCCACCTTAATCTCTTTTTCTGTTCCTTTAATCATTTTAAAATTTTCATCAATTTTAGCTATTACCGCCTTTTTTACTTCCCCTTTACCATCTGCCTTTACAATTGTATGGGAGGTGAGAATCTGAACCCCTGCACGAGAAATCTTTGCCGCATGTACCAGATAGCCAGAAATCTTTGGTAATGCTTCTACTAAAGCAACTACTTTTGCTCCTGCCTGAAGAAGTTGATAGGAAACAATCAAGCCGACGTTGCCAGAACCAATCATTAAAATTCTTTTTCCTGGTAAAACGCGCTGAATATTCATCATTGTCTGTGCTGCTCCTGCTCCCATTACGCCTGGCAGAGTCCATCCAGGAAAAGCTAAAGGATTCTCAAGTGCGCCAGTACCAACCACAATTTTTTTTGCCTGCAGGATTTTAGTCTCTTTCTCTGTTTTTATTCCTAAAAAATTATCCTGGAAAATACCCCAGACAACCGTGTTAAGAAGGACTCGCACTCCTAATTTTTCACTCTCAGAAAGCAAAGAATTTCCTATGTCATAGCCCCTTATTCCTGCTCTGTGTTGAGCTGAACCAAAGAAACGATGAATTTGTTTGAAAAGTTGACCCCCGGGCATGTCATTTTCATCAATAAGAATAACTTTTACCCCATAGCGTGCAGATTCGATTGCCGCACATAGACCGGCAGGACCTCCACCAACAACCATTACTTCTTCCATTTGCCAAGTCCTTTCTGTGTTTTAACTCTCATTCCTGATTGGACAGGAGTAATACAGGTTCTTATATTTGGAACACCATTAACCGTCATCACACAGTCTGTGCAACGACCAATTGCACAAAAAATTCCCCGTGGCTCTTTAAACTTAGAAGTAGCTCTTAATTTTCTAATTCCTTTTGCATAAAGAGCGGAAGCAATCATTTCTCCTTCATAAGCAGAAAATTTTTTCCCATCAACAAAAATGGTTATCTTTTTACCAAATTTTGCTTCACCTAAAATAGGATGTTTTTTTATTCTTAAGTCTTTCATCTTCTATATTGATTAAATGTGCGCACCTGAGACAAGACATTTTCCTCTGGATACTGAGGACGATACCAGCGCAAAACATTACATATAAAACCGCCTTGTGGCGTATTAAGTGTTCCCACCATTCTTCTTGCTTCCTTTTCCACATCTTCTGGTGTTCCTGTGGCAAGTACACATTTCATATCAACCATGCATTTGAGACATTTCTTTCCTTTAACCCTGTTTTGCAATGCCTCCATTCCTACTGAGTGGAGTTCAGCAAACTGCAGTACATCTATTTCCATTTCTAATAAATCATCGAGAATTGGTTTTATGTCTCCGTCCAGAAGAATTCCGGTATACATCCCTTCCTGATGGATGTGTTTAAATAAATCCTGATAAAAATTTTTAAAGTATTTACGCCACAGACTCGGGCTGAACATCATTCCAGATGTGCCGGCAAACTCATCAATAAGATTTACCATATGGGCACCAATTTTTTTCCATTTTGCCACAAGCTGATGGTGGTATTCAAAAATACTACCGACGATTTTTGCAACAAATTCAGGGTCTTCTGCAATTTTTATAAAAAGGTGCTCATATCCTAAAATATTAAAAGCAATTAAAAAAGCAGCTGGGTCAATATAGCCGCATATAAAACGGTCTGCATAATTTTCTTTAATTGTTTTTTCCGTTTTTTCAAAAAAAGGAGCAGTAATTTCAGGACTTGGAAATTTATAATCTTCCAGATTGTTCTTTCCACGCAGGGGATTTTCTAAAATAACATAAGTAGAATTCTCATCCAGCGGAACTTTTTGCAAACATCCCCATTCGTCTCTTCTTAAAACCTCTCCTTTTTCTGTTTTCCCTGAGTATTCAAAGGTCCAGTGATAGGTTGCCCAGGCAGAGTCAAAATCTTCTGTTCCGGGAATAAATTTTACTTTTTCTGGGTCCAGAGTACCGTAAGCATTGTAAATTTTGGGAACATCTACAAGTTCCATAGGTAAAAAATCAGGTTTATTGAATTCAATTGCTCTTTTTACTCTTTCAATATGATTCATGCAGGTCACATCTCACATATTCCATTTTAACTATCGAGATAGGGCGAGGAATAGAGATACGGGGATACCGATTATCTCTTCTCTTTTAAAACATTCTTTTTTTGTCAGAACAAGACCTTTTCCAAAAACTCTGCTAAGAGTGATGTAATCAGATGGAGAAATTTTTTCTTGATATTTGACTTCAACCGGTAGAAGAGACTTCTCCCGTTGAATGACAAAATCTATCTCAGAACCTCTTTTTGAATACCAATAGTGAAGGTTTTCTAAATATGACAATCCTTCACTTAAATTTTCCCCGGAAATTCTTAAGAGATGAGAGAACACCACTCCTTCAATCAACTTACTAAAAACAATGGGTTCGCCATAGGAAGCAGGGGATATGCCATAACTGGATGCAAAAAGCCGGAATATAAGAGGATCTAAAAAATAAATCTTTTTTTCTTTTTTGGGAAGGATTTTCCTTCTGGAAGGGTCGAAAAAATAAAGGATTGAGAGTATATAGGAATCTGCCAGCGTCTCTACATACTGGGTGACAGTGTGGAAGGAACCTACATCTATACCTTTGGCAAGGCCCTGCCAGCTCCAGCGCGAACCAAAAATTTCATAGACCCTTTTCATTACTTGTTTTAATATGGTCCTTTTTAATCTCCATTTTTCTATATCACTAATAATCACGGAGAGGAAAATATCATAGGTTTCTTTTGAAATGGAACCTTTTTGCCACAATTCATTAACTGCCATTGGCAACCCACCCACCTGAACATATTCTTCAAATAAATTTTGAATTTGGGGATAATGCATAAGATATGTAGTAAGACTCTGCTCAGATAGTGCCAGGAAATCTTCCAGGTTCAAGAGAATTTTAAAATTCTCTGGCAGTGAAATTTTATTCTCCATATACTCACGGAAAGAAAGCGGTAAAAGAACTTTATCTAGTTCCATTCCTCCCCCTCTTCTGCCAGGCATTCTTTCAGAACCTTTTTTTATGTCAATTGCAGAAGAACCTGTCAGGATAAAAACAGAGTTCTGTGCCAGCCCAATATCCACTAAATGCTTAATCGCCCTTTGCCAGTTTAGAACAGAAGTAATTTCATCAAGAAAAACAAATGTCTTTTTTATTCCATTGCCCTCTGCATATAATTTGAATTTGCGATAGATTTCAGTTATCTCTTTATATGAATGGGTAAAGTCCAATGAATAATAAAAAATACTTTTTGAAGGATAGTTTTCATGAAGGAGTTTTCTTATAAGCAGTTTTAGAAGGGTTGTTTTTCCAACTTGTCTCATTCCTCGGATGGTGTAAATTTTGAAGGAGGAAAAATCAAACTCATTAAAAATTCGAGGGAACCATTGTAATCTACTATGACTGAATTCTTTAATCTTGCTATCTTCATTAATTTTCTCGGGATTTTCCCACCAAGGGTTTTGTTCTATAAGTTCCCATTGCTCCACTTAGTACCTCCGTAAGCATTATTCTGCTCAAATCTGATACCTTTTTGAGCAGTTCTATGCTTAAATTATAGCACAAAACTCCAACTTTGTCAAGTTTTTCATCAGTTTTCATCAGTTTTCAGAAATTCCCCAAAATGTTCCTCTTATTTTTAGTTTATTCTGTCTCATTTCCTCTCTAAAAACTCAGCAAGAACAGTATAATTATAAGAATCAGGCCAGCTGATTTTTTTATTATAAAAACGCTCTGGGTTAAAAGGTTTGAGAGTTATTGAGGGCTTCCCCTGTGTCAAATCTTCAGCAACTAATTTCCCGATAATCGGAGCAAAAGCCATTCCATTAGAAAAACCGGCAACGATGTAAAGTCCCTGTATTTGCGGGATTGGGCCAATGCAGGGCAAACCGTCAGCAGTAAAAGCCATTGTCCCTGCCCAGGAACGAATAATATTTACATCTCCTAATCCTTTAAAAAGAATATTAAAAATAGCGGTGCTGCCCTCTATTTCATAAGGACTTAAATCTTCTTTGTAATGGTCTTCTCTTTTACGCGCCTGAGTTCCTAACCCACCAACAAGAAGATTCCCGCTCTTTTGCTGTGTAGAACCAAAAATAACCTGGCGGTCGATTATTGCCTCAAAAGAATATACAGGAAGTTCAGGTATTCTCTCTGTTACAACAGCTACCTGGCGTAAAGGAAGAATATCAATTTCCGGAATTAAAAGAGGAGCCCAGGCATTGGCAGCATTTATAATTAAATTTGCCTGGATATAACCATTATTTGTTTCAACGCCGATTGCAGTGCCGTGCTTAATCACAATTTTTTCTATTTTTGTTTCAGTAAAAACTTTTGCCTTATATTTTTTTGCAGCCAGAGCAAAACCGATATTTAATTTAAAAGGGTTTAGTGTTCCATCAGTAGGCCGATACCTTGCTCCCCAGACAATATCAGAAAGAAGGGAACAGAGGTCTTTTAATTGCTGTTTATCCACCAGAATTACCTCTTCATCCCCTACTTCTTTTTGAAAAGGAACCAATTTTTTAAAGTACTCCCATTCTTCTTCAGAGCAGGCAATATCTATTCCTCCGCAGCGGTTGTATTCAAAATCATAACTTAATTCCTCTGCTAAACCAGCAAGCATTTTATTATTTTCTCTCGTGTAATTCAGCCGGTTTAAAATTGCTTCTTTATTTTTGTCTCTTCCATCAAGCTGGGTAACCATCCCGCCATTTCTGCCTGAGGCGCCGGAAGCGAGGTTGCGCATTTCTAAAATAATCACATCTCTTCCTCTTTTTGCTAACTGGTAACCGACAGAACAACCTACCAATCCTCCCCCGATAATTATAACATCAGTTGACTTTGGAAAATTCATTCACATCTTTACCCTTTTTCCTTTTTCTGCTGATTCTTTTGCTATAAGCGCCACAAGTAATGAATTTTTCCCTTCAATTGCAGTTGAAATATCTCCTTTTCCAGAAAGAATTGCATCGAGATATTGGGCTGTATCCTCAGATAAACTTGAAGAAAGCATAGTAATTTCTTCTTTTTTCTCTTTGGTTCCCTTAGTAAGTTTTCCTCCTACAAAATCAAAATATCCTTCTGTCCCCACAATCTTTTCCTTAAAATCTTGCCCGGGTGGAATTCCCATCCCGAATTCCACAAAAGCATTACATCCATTTTTAAAAGTCATCATTAAATTAGAAGCAGTATAAATTAATTTCCCCTCTTCATTCTTTTTTTCATTTACTGCTGCATTGACCTCTTCTACTTCTCCGAACAAAACTCTGAACTGGTCAATAAAATGAAATTAAATAGCAGAAAAAGGGTCTCCGCGAAGAGAAAGGTCTACATACCAGCCTCTAAGACCCGCTGCAATATAACTGGCAAAAGCAAAAAGCGGTTTTCCAATCGCACTTAACTGGCTTTTAATTGTCAAATGAGGATTTTCCAATCTTTCTGTAAGACTTACCCAGAGAACCAGGTTTTTCTTTTGAGCAATCTTAATCATTTCTTCTGCGTCTTTTTTGCTTAAAGTCATCGGATATTCCACAAGGGCATGTTTTCCTGCTTTTAATGCAGCACTCACTATTTCGTAATGAAAAATATTTGGCACAGAAACAGTTACCGCATCAATTTGCGGATTCTCAATTACTTTTTTCCAGTCCAAAGTATATTCAATTTGATAATTCTGGGCAAATTTTTTTGCTTCTTCTTCCACCGGGGAACAAACAATTAGCGGCTCTCCTTTTCCACTATCCCTGATTGACTTTGCTTGAAAATTTGCCCTTCCACCAGCTCCAATAATTCCCACTTTTACTTTTTCCATTTTTCCTCCTCGGGGGTCAGACCTACACATTTCACAATTCAGAGTTCCACTCCTTCGCATCAAACTTATTTGTCATATGTCAAGACCTGACACCTTCAAACCAAAAGCATCGGCAACAGCTTTGTAAGTTACTTCCCCCTCCACAATATTCAATCCCCATTTAATAGCCTTATTTTCCTTGCTCGCTTTTTTATAACCTTTATTTGCAATTTCCAGAGCATAAGGAAGAGTAGCATTGGCCAATCCGTATGTAGAAGTTCTTCCCACTGCTCCGGGCATATTTGTGACACAATAATGAACAACTCCATCAACAATATAGGTTGGATTTTTATGGGTGGTTGGATGGGAAGTTTCAATGCATCCTCCCTGGTCAATAGAAACATCAACTATTACTGAGCCATGGGTCATCAGTGGAATCATATCTTTAGTCACCAGACGCGGTGTTTTTGCACCAGGAATAAGCACAGCACCGATAAGTAAATCAGTATAGGGAAGTCTTTCCTTTATATTATAAGAGTTGCACATTAAAGTGCTCACATTAGAAGGCATCACATCATCTAAATATCTTAACCTGTCTAAATTAATATCCATAATTGTCACATTTGCACCTAACCCTGCAGCAATTTTTGCTGCATTTGTCCCCACCACTCCTGCTCCTAAAATAAGAACATTTGCTCTCGCTACGCCAGGAATACCGCTTAATAATATTCCTTTTCCCTCCATCGGTTTTTCTAAGTATTTAGCTCCTTCCTGGGCACTCATTCTTCCTGCTATCTCACTCATAGGAACAAGCAAAGGCAATTTTCCATCCGGGGTCTGAATTGTTTCGTAAGCAATGCAGACTGCTTTTCTTTCCATCATTGCTTTCGTCAATTCTTCACTGCTTGCGAAGTGAAAATAGGTGAAAACAATCTGACCGGCTTTTATCAAGGAATACTCCTGAGAAATCGGCTCTTTTACCTTAATAATCATCTCTGCTTTTTCATAAACTTCTTTTGCAGAAGGAAGAATTTTTGCCCCGCTTTTTTCATAATCATCATCAGAAATTCCACTTCCCATGCCTGCCTTTGCCTCAACAAGAACTTTATGGCCATTTCTTACCAGTGTCTCAACGCCAACAGGAACAATGCCAGCCCTGTACTCATCAGTCTTTATTTCTTTTGGAATTCCAATAATCATTTTCTCATCTCCTTTATTGTTTCAATTATTGCATCTGCCATGTATTTTAACTGCTCATCAGTCAGAGGATAAAGCGGTAAATGGGTTGCGCGATGTCTGAACGCTTCTTCAGCATTCGGACAACTTTTTTCAATTTTTTTAACATCGTACCCCATTTGTTTCATCCTTATAAATTTATACAAAGGAGCGAAATGGAAAATCTGGGTCACTCCTTTTGCAGTAATTTTTTCTTTAAATAACTGAATGTCCCCTTTAAGAACAGAAGGGTCAATCTGGAAAAGATATAAATGATAGGTGCTTTTTATGTCTTTTGTATCTAATACCTGCGGAATAATCCCGGGTATGCCCTTGAATCGGGAATCAAGATATTCTGCTGCTTTTCTTCTTCTTTCAATAATTTTCTTTATTCTTGTCAACTGGCTTAAAAAGACAACTGCCTGGATTTCTGTAACAGAATAATTCCCTGGAATAAAGTAATCTCCCTTCCATTTTAAGGCAACGACATCATAAAGCCATAATTTAATTGGGTTGGATAAGTCAAACCCCCCAAACCTGGCAATCTGGAAGTCTTTTCCACAGGAGTGATTGGTGGTAAGAATCCCGCCTTCTCCAGCAGAATTGATATTTTTTACTTCGTGAAAACTGTAAGCACCAAAATCTCCGATTGTTCCAATCATTTTTCCTTTATAAGAAGCACCGAAAGCATGCGCAGCATCTTCTAAAACAACAAGATTATGTTTTTTTGCAAGTTTCATAATCGGTTCCATATCACAGGGATAGCCACCTATATGGACAGGGACAATCATTTTTGTCTTTTTTGTAATTTTTCTTTCTATATCTTTGGGATCAATATTTATTGTTCCGGGGTCAACATCAGCAAGAACAACTTTTGCACCGATTGATAAAGGATAATTAACTGTGGAAAGGAAAGTAATTGCTGGTACAATTACTTCATCTCCTGGTTTCAGACCTGCAAATTTATAAGCAAGCTCAAATCCATGGGTTGCACAGGGAAGAAAACAAGCATATTTAGACCTTAAAAATTTCTTTGCTTTTTCTTCTACTGCGGCGACATTTGGACCTAAGGTTAATTTTGTCTGCAATTTTCCCTTTTCAATTAATTTTTTAATTTCCTCTTCCACCCCTTTTAATTGCTTTTCATAAGATTCCTTTTCCTTATCTCCTTCAGGAATAAGGAACTTTATCACCTCCATAATATCTTCTTTGTTGACACTTTCTCCTACCGCCGCCCATGGAACTTTTGTCTCTCCTGTACTATACCGGAAATCCGCTGCTTTTTTCTTTCCCATCTTCTGCCTCCTTGTATTCAGGTGCCAGACCTGACACCCTTTATTATATAGGATATAGCATATTCAATATATGTCAATAGAATTTCTTACGATTTTAACTTCTCCCAATAGTACCAACAGACATCTGAGCAAATAATCAGGTAAAATTTTTCTAGAGTAGAAAATTTCTAAAAATTTCTTGCAGGTTCAAAAATAATACTTTTTAGTAGACAGTTCTTTAATTTTGTGGTATAATGCGTCCTGAAGGGGGTGCATTAATATGGGAAAAGATGCAGAGTTATCCTTGCCTGGA
>MNUO01000001.1 GCA_001871015.1 Candidatus Desantisbacteria bacterium CG1_02_38_46 | reverse complement strand
GTCCTGACCTGCCGTAACTCAGGACTTTAGTCCTGACCTTACGTAACTCAGGACTTTAGTCCTGACCTGCCGTAACTCAGGACTTTAGTCCTGACCTGCCGTAACTCAGGACTTTAGTCCTGACCTGCTGTAACTCAGGACTTTAGTCCTGACCTGCTGTAACTCAGGACTTTAGTCCTGAAAGTTGTGGATAACTTTTGGTATACTCTCCTATGTACTCAAGAAAAATTTTATTAGCTCATGCCCCTGCTTAAAAAATAACTTGCTCTTTTTTGCACTTCGTTCATCAAAATGAAACTGGAAAATGGTCGCTGTCCCTATTTTATTTTTATAAATCACAAAAGGAACAGGGTCTGCAGTGTGCGTCCTCAAAGAAATCGGCGTCGGGTGGTCAGTCAACGCAAGAATTTTGTAATCACCGTATTTTTTCATACCTGTAATTACTTTACCCAGTACCTTTTTGTCAATATTTTCAATAGCTCTTATTTTTTCTTTAATATCTGCGTTATGCCCGGCTTCATCAGGTGCTTCTATATGAATAAAGACAAAATCATTTTTTTTAAGTGCATTTAATGCATATCTTGCCTTTCCTTCATAATTTGTGTCGTAATACCCTGTAGCACCAGGAACATCAATTACATCCAGACCAATTGCTCGCCCTATTCCTTTTATAATATCCACAGCAGAAATAACAGCGCCTTTCAAACCATATCTCTTTAAAAAAGATGGCATCCCTGGTTTCTTGCCCTGTCCCCATAGCCAAATCATATTTGCTTTGTGTTTTCCAATTTTCCATCCAGGGTAGTTTTCCAGAAATTTTTGCGAATCAGCCATCAACTGATGCAGAACTTCTGTACCTCTACCCATGGGTAGAATTTCTTTTAATGGACGATTCATAACATCGTGAGGCGGCAAACATTTTACATTTAACAGTCGACGCCTTGAAACCGGTGATTGGTGTCTAATAACCATCAGATGTCTGTAACTAACGCCGGGATAGAATTTGACAAACCGATTACCTAACTTCTGGTTCAATTCTTTAATTAAAAGACTTGCTATTTCGGTATCTATATGACCTGCACTGTAGTCAATAAGTCTTTCATCCTGAACTGTAACCAGATTACAACGAAAAACTATATCTTCTTTACTGATATTTATACCAAAGTTTATTGCCTCTAAAGGACCCCTGCCACTATAAAACTTGCTGGGGTTATAACCAAGAATTGAAAGGTTAGCAACATCTGTACCAGGAGTCATCCTCTCAGGTGTAGTCTTAACCAGACCTAAAATTCCATTTCTTACTAAAAAATCAAAGTTGGGTTTCCTTGCCACCTCTAAAGGCGTCAAACCATTTAATTCCGTGATGGGATAATCAGCCATCCCATCGCCTACAATCACCATGTATTTCATTTTTTATCCAGACGAAATTCCCGATGCAAAGCTTTCACTGCAAGATCTGCCTGTTTCTCCTTTACCACACAGGAAATTTTAATTTCAGATGTACTGATCATTTCAATATTTATACGCTGCCTGGCAAGTGCTGTGAACATTCTGGCTGCTACGCCGGGATAACTATACATACCAGCACCTACAATTGAAACTTTTGCAATATCGGCTGCAGAAGTTACTCCTTTAGATTTAATCTCCTTTGCCACTTTTTTAACAATTCTCAAAACTTTTTGCAACTCAGACCTGTTAATCGTAAACGAAACATCAGCAAATCCGCGGTGGCTAACATTCTGGATAATCATATCTACACTTATATTTTCACTGGCTATTGGTTCGAAAATTTTAGAGACAATACCAGGTCTGTCCGGAACATTCACTATTGTAACCTTGGCCTGGTTTTTGTCTGCTGCTACACCTGCAACAGCCATCTTTTCTATCTGTTGAGATTTCCGTCTAACCATTTTAGTTCCCCTTCCCTGTACCAGAGTTCCTTCATTATGCACATCAAAGCTGGACCTGACTCTTAATTGAATATTAAAATTTTTTGCAATTTCAGCTGCGCGTGGATGGAGTACCTTTGCGCCAAGACTTGCCATCTCAAGAACTTCTCCATAAGAGATGCAAGGTAAACACCTTGCTTTTGATACAACTCTGGGGTCAGTGGTGTAAATTCCTTTCACGTCAGTATAAATTTCACACAGATCTGCGTTAAGCGCCGCTGCAAGTGCAACGGCAGTCGTATCTGAACCTCCCCTTCCTAAAGTAGTAATCTCGCCATCCATGGTTATCCCCTGAAATCCTGCAATAATTACAATTTTGCCTTTTCTCAAGTTGCTTAAAATGTGCCGCGGTTCAATCTTTATAATCTTCGCCTTTCCATAAATTCCATCAGTTATTATTCCTGCTTGCCCACCGCTCAGGGAAATTGTTTTTTCTCCTTTTTCCTGTAAAGCCATTGCAAGGAGTGCAATGGAAACCTGCTCTCCTGTGCTCAAGAGCATATCCATTTCTCTGTCTGAAACAGAACTGGAAATACCTGAACTCAGTTTTATCAGGTCATCTGTAGTATCTCCTGGAGCAGAGACAACTACCACTACATCATTTCCGTTTTGCTTCGTTTTCTGTACTATACAGGCGACATTTTTAATCCGTTGTGGGTTAGCAACTGAAGCGCCACCAAATTTTTGCACAATCAACGCCATAGTCAATCCCTCGTTTTCTTCCTAATTCTATCAGATTTTCAAAAAATGTCAAATTCCATGTGCGAGTGTCAGCACATATACTTCCTGCGCTCCTGCCTTTTTTAAAACTTTGGCACATTCATTGACCGTGGCACCTGTAGTATATACATCATCTATGAGTAAAATTGTACCGCACTCCACCCAGCTGGGGGTACCCACCACTGCAAACACACCTTTTATGTTTCTCAATCTTTCAACTTTCGTTAAAGTTGCTTGCGGTGGAGTGTACACAATTCTATTGAGCAAATTCGAAAGAACGGGAATTTGATAACGATTCCCTATCAACCCTGCAATAAGTCCAGATTGATTGAATCCCCTTTCGCGCAGACGTTTTTTGTGCAATGGCACCTGTGTAATAAACGAAATTTTTTCAAATGGGATAAGTTCATCAAGGCAAGTTTTGATGAGTTTATCCAATGGTTTCAAAAGAACCTTTTTGCCCTTGTATTTCAAAAGGTGAATACATTCTTTTAAAATCCCTTTATATTTTCCGATTGACCGAGCATAATTAAAAAAGAACTTTCTTTTCCGACAGTCAAAACAGACTGGGTCGTCAATACCAATAAATGACTCCGGCTGGAGAGGTTTACCGCATATATTGCAACAGGGATGCTTAATTATTTCTATTCCCTGGAAACACTTGGGGCAAAGTCCGTCATTATCCTCAAGAAGTTTGCCACAAATAAGACATCGTGGTGGATATATCAGATTTAGTAAACCCTTCAACAATTCCATAGTTGTAATGGGGTCAGGTCTTGACATGTAACTCAGGACTTTAGTCCTGATATTGTAACTCAGGACTTTAGTCCTGATATTGTAACTCAGGACTTTAGTCCTGATAGACACCTAAATCACCTGCCAAGATCTGGCTTGATGGCCATAATAATTGCAATTATAATAAAAGCAACTAACGCTCCTATAAATAGATATTCAATTATCAATTCTTTTTTCATTTCACACCTTCTCATACGGCATAAATAATTTAATATATTCATCCTGCACTGAGCGGTCTGTCATGCCAGCAATGTAGTCACATATTATGCGAGCAATCTCTGATTTCTCTTCAGGGGACCCCTTTGAGACATTAACATTTTTTATTCTTTCCTGTACATCTGGCGGAAGTTGCTCTGGAAATTTAATATAAACTCTGAAAAGTTCTTTGATGAATCTACGCGATTTATCCACCATGCGCAGAACCTTGTGATGATGGTAAAGATGTTCTAACAGGAATTTTTTAAGACAGGCATTTTCTTCTTCCATCTGTGCACTAAATTGAACAATAATAGGTGCCTTACGCACATCCTCAATATCCTTTATTTTAAATTGTGCAAGGTTTTTATCAGTATTAGTAATTAAATCAGAAACCTGCTTATTGATGAGAAATTTCGCTGCCTGAAATTTCCAGGTTTCTCTGTTTAATAGTGGATTTTCCTTTTTTACAATTCCATAGATTTCCTTCCAGAGTGAAATATCAGAAAGTTCATCCTCATTTATATATCCTGCAGTAAATCCATCATCAAGGTCGTGGTTAGTATAGGCTATCTCGTCAGCAATATTTACCACCTGGGATTCAAGGGTTGGTGATTCATCAGGATTAAATTCTTTCACATCAGGTTGGTCATAGGGGGTCTTGTGTTTAATTATTCCTTCCCTCACTTCCCACGATAGGTTGAGGCCGGGAAATCCCGGATATTTTTTCTCTAATTCATCCACTACTCTCAAACCCTGACGATTATGCTCAAACGATTCGCCGTACTCCCTCATCAAGTTATGCAGTGCCTCCTCTCCAGAATGTCCAAATGGAGTATGCCCTAAATCATGTGCAAGTGCTATTGCTTCGGTTAAATCCTCATTGAGACGCAGTGCACGTGCGATAGAACGAGCAACTTGTGCAACCTCTAATGTATGTGTAAGCCTTGTGCGATAATAATCCCCCTCATGATTAACAAAAACCTGTGTCTTATATTCAAGCCGTCTGAATGCGCTGGAATGTATTACCCTGTCTCTATCTCTCTGGAAACAGGTGCGATACAGATGCTCTTCTTCATGATATTTTCTTCCACGGCTTTGTCTTGATTTCATAGCGTAGGAAGCAAGATATTCCAGTTCAATTTCTTCAAATTCTTTCCTTGTAAACATTTTTTTCGCTTTAAATTTCCTGAAGGTTTCTTATGTGAATCTTGAGGAATGAAATGTCCCTTTCCTCAATAAGATAGGGGTTAATATTAAGTAATAACCTCGCTTTCTTCTCTATAACTATCTCGTTTATCTCGTCAATCCATTTGATAACTGATGGAAGACTATTATATACTATAAGATATTCTATTCCATCGATGCCTACCACACCATCATCTGCAGAAGTGAAGAATTCCTTGAGAAGATAAGTTATTGAGCGCAAATCATTTGGAGAAAGGGAGTAAGGATAAATGGCTTTTCTGCTTAACCAGAAGATGCGAATCTTGCCCAATTTATACTTTTTTCTAATTTCCTCAGGCTCCTCCCGTGAAATATACAATCCCTGGATTCCATGGGTGACCAGATCAGTAAAAATTTGCAAAATTTTCTCAGTATCTTTCCCCATTAATAAATATGAATACCCTCTTTTTAGGTCATAAGTAAGAGGGGTCTTTAAATTGTCTTCAGAAACTATTTTTACATAACTCACTTTGAACTTAAGGAGGAGACGGGCAACAAATCCAATCAGAACTCCATTAAAAACCTGTAAAGGCGTAATGGCAAGTACATTTAAAAATAACCTGCTGACGCTCCAGATGCCCAGGAGAATGGCCATTATCGCAAAGAACCCATGTACTACACTCTTAGGATTTTTATAGAATACAAAAATACCTGTAGACACACTGAAACCAAAAATAATCCAGGAAATTATAACATTTATCATTTATTTTCCTCCTTTATTCTTTTGATATTTTTATTATACTCAAATTATAAAAAAATGCAAGTTTTTAACAAGAAATATCAGACCTGAAGGTCTGAGTTACGTAACTCAGGACTTTAGTCCTGATATGTAACTCAGGACTTTAGTCCTGAAGGTTGTGGATAACTTTTGGTATAATTTCCTTAGCTATTAAAAAAAAACCGCCAATCAGGCGGCTTAAAAATAGGTAAAAAAAGGGGGAGAGGAGAGAAATGGGAGAATTGACCCGAAAAGTGGAACATCAGTGATTTCCCCTCTCCCTATCTATTTTAAATGGTTTTCTTCATCTTTCTTTTCTTTAAAACTTTCTTTTTCTAACATTTCTTTATATTCTTTCAATCTTTCATCTGTTCTTTTCATCTTTGCCTGTAAGGCAAATATCTCTGCTCCTATGTTGCTTATTTCACTTTCAAGTTCTTTAACTATCTTCTCTAATTCTTCTTTCTTCAATTTTATCTCTTTAAATTTCAACAATTACATCTGATTTACTGGTGAAACAAGATATCTGGCTAATTCTTCGAATCGTTTCCTGGCTTCTTTCCTGGAAATGAACATCTGTTGAAATATTTCCTGATATTCCCTGGTTTTCTCAACTTCCTTCACCTGCTTTAACTGAATCCATTGAGGAAGCAACGGAATTATTCTATGCGCTACACCAATGAAGAGAATGCCTGTTTCACCTCTTTCAAGAAATTCATTAATTTGCCTGACTATAAATTCATCCCTTTGCCTTAATAATTTATTTCTGATCAACCTGTAGCGTAAATACGCTATTATTTTACCTGGTATTGACTTTGCCTGAGTCAACCTTTTAATATAGTCATATTCTTTCTTGACAAGAGAATAATCTTCTGTCTTAACCAGACTTGCTCCTCTCTCCAATAGCCTGAGCACAATTTCATGGTTCTTGCTTCCCTTTTTAGCTCCTTCCTCCACTATCTTCCTGCCGATTTCTCCATCAGCAATCATTCCATCCTGATAGAGCTTAAAGCCGGATACCTCAATCGAATCAAAATATTTCATAATCGCATCCCAGAAACCATCAACCGTCCTTTCGTGCTCCTTCCAGAATTCCTCACCTAGGCCCGCCATACCTCTTTTAGCCACTGCTTTCGCAATAGAGCCGAGGTCAGCACTTGTATGTATAACAGGAACATAAATAAGTGTTTTCATAATATCTCTTTATAAAAGAATGATTATTCTCTTCGTATATCCCCTTTTTGTATATCCCCACGTTTTCTCATCCCCATTCTCTCATAGCCAAGAAGATTTCCTGAAGCATCGACGCGGACGTCATAAATTCCCAGAATCTCCAGGTTAACCGCTTCGGAAGGCTTCTCAATTATTTCTACAGTAATGTGCCATTCATTTCCTTCTTTGTTAATTCCTATGGCATTTGGAGAACTGAATCCGGTAAATTCCATTAATTTTTCTTTTGCTGTTTCTACAATATCTTTTATTTCCATTTTTATGCCTCGGTTTTTAATTTTTTAACCTCTGCCTCAAGTTCCTCAATTTTCTTTTCTGTTTCTGTCTCTCTTGCTTTTGAAGATAAAAAAGAGTCTGTTTGCCACCAATTTATACCCATCTCCATAGCCTTATCTACAGAAGCAACCATTAATCTTATCTTTATAGTTAAAAGCTCTACATCCGCAATCCTGATTTGAATATCTCCGGCAATTACAATTCCCTTATCTAAAACCCTCTCTAAAATATCTGCAAGGTTGGTAGCCTCAGTAGCATGCATCATTTTTTGTTGTGCCATTGTTTATCCCTCCCTGTACCCCTGTTAGTTTCGACATAGGTCGCCCTATGGCGCCAGAAACTGGGGGTACTCCCATCACATTAAATTCCCCAGAGGACCCAGGTCCAAATTTAATTCTTCATCCTCAATGCCAAAAATTGCCTGAATCTCTTTTATTTTTTTCTTTACTGCTTTAAGGCTCAATCCCAATTTCTGAATTTCTCCACGAGAAAGTGTTCCTCTCTTTACTCTTCTGAAAGCCTCTTTCTCCATAAGTCTTCTTATTAATTCAACCAGGGTTAAAACTAATTTAGCTAAACCCTGCTCTGTCTCCCTGGGGCTATTGGCATTGATGACTTTGGGAATATTTTCTTCTGCTTTTTTTATTTCTCTTTGTAATTTTTCTATATACTTTAGATCTTCAGGAGTAAGTTCTTTTTCTGAATTACTAAAACTTTTACCTGATATTTCCTCTGCTTTGGAAATTGATGTAAGA
>MNUO01000005.1 GCA_001871015.1 Candidatus Desantisbacteria bacterium CG1_02_38_46 | reverse complement strand
CTAGAAATTTCTTCAGCGCTGCGGTTAATAGTTCCCTTTAACAATAATTTCCCAACCAGATTTGTAATCCCGGATTTATCTTCGTCTTCATAAAAAATTCCACCTTTTATGAACATATCCATTATTACCATCTGGCTTGCCCGGTTTTGCTTATATATAATGGTTAGTCCATTGTTTAAAATAGTTTCATGGATAGAATTGCTACCTGCCATAGCGTAAACCGGACTTATAACTACAAAATTCAATATAAAAAACCACAAAGACAGGAAGATACAAAGAAATAATCTGTTACTGAATCCACAAAAATCACTGGAGTAATTCAAACCTTTAGGTTTGATATCAGGGCTAAAGCCCTGAGTTACATTCTGCATGCTCATATCAGGGCTAAAGCCCTGAGTTACATTTTTCAATTTCTTCATATTTATTTTTCTCCAGGTGGCATAATCATAACACTGATAAAATTCTGGGGATTGAAGTATTTTCTTGCCACTCTCTGCATACTCCTTGAAGTAACCTTCAGGATTTTACCTAAATATTCAAGTGCAATCTTGTATGAACCTATTGTTTGATAATAACCCAGATTAAATGCCTCTCCAGAATAAGTCTCGACATCTAATAAATATCCTGTCTCAAACATTGACTTTGCTCTTTTAATTTCATCATCGCTGACCAACTCATTAGAAATTCTTTTCAGTTCCTGAAATATAATTTCTTTGACCAATGGAATTTTGTCTGGATTACATTCTATCGAGATGTAAAAGGGCCCTTTTTCTTTTTGCGTTAAAAACGAGCAATCCACACTCCACACCAATCTTTTTTCTTCTCGTAATTTTCGGTAGAGACGTGAATATCTTCCTTTTCCAAGAATATAAGAGAGAATATCCATTGAATAACAATCGTCATCTACTGCATCAGGACCTGCTGTACCAAATATTAAATACGCCTGATGGACAGGTCTTTCAATTTCTAAATTCTTTCTTGCGATAGGTTCTACTTTTGTTTCATCTACGGTCTTTGATGGTTGGAAAAATCTTTCCCCGCCAAATATCCTCTGAGTAAGTATAATTATGTCTCTTTCTTTAAAATCTCCTACAACCACAAGTGTACAATTCGCCGGCACATAGAACTTGTTGTAATAATTTAGAATGTCCTCTTTTGAAATATGGCGAATTGATTCTGATGTACCTAATACCGGTTGAGAATACGGATGACAGGAGTAAAGTACAGAATTGAACAAATCCCAGAGATAACTCTGGTGGTTATCCCACCTACGGTTTATTTCCTCAGCAATCACAAATTTTTCCCTGTCTAATTCATCTTCCGGAAATAATGCTTTTCTCATCATTTGAAATAGAATATCCAGACCAATGGACAGGTTATTCTGACCTGTGGGTAGTGTAACATAAAAATATGTGAAGTCCCGGGATGTCCCTGCATTGATCACGCCCCCTCTTTTTTCCACCTCGTCCTGGATTACTTCACAGGGGTAATTCTGCGTACCTTTAAAAACCATGTGCTCTATCAGATGCGAGATGCCAGAAGTTGTGGTATCCTCATTTCTGGAGCCAACTTTAACCCAGAGTTGAATTGAGACAATTTTTAACCTGTGGTCCTCTTTGAGCAATACTGTTAAGCCATTGTCAAACTTAACATTTTTTATCCCGGCATGCACCGAAAAAGAGTATAGAATAAAGAATAGAAAAATAAATTTCTTTTTCATTCTGTTTCACCATACTTTCTTTTTCTATATATTTCCTCAAGACGAATAATCAAAAGTAACGCCAAGATAACAATAACGGCAATTGCAGGAAAATATTTATTTACATTGCTTGCCCAGGTAAACATAAAATCAAACAGATAAGTCCAGCATAATGCGCTTAATACACCAGCAACGGTTACAGTAATCATAATAGCTGGCGTACTCATTCCAAGCAGGAGGCCAAATACAGAACCCACGATGGGACCTGTCATGGTGAGTGGAATCCACACGAAAAAACCAATGCCCAGCACGCCAAATGGCTTCAGCCAATTTTTGTGTTTATCTACAGTATACTGGGCATTTTGTACTATATTGCCTATTAATTTTCCTTTAATAACTTTATTTTTAAAAAGAACTATGAATGGGTAAAACCAGAAAACAGCAACTATATCCTGCAATGCGGCAACAACAAATACTAACCACTCCGGTAAAGATTTTCCAAGTCCAACTGGTATGCTAACTCCTTTTCCACCAGCAATGCCTGTTATTAACATCATCAGCATACCTTTCCAGTTAACCTGAATCACAGGATAAAGAATAAAAAAGCCTGAAATAAAAACTACTATTCCAAGTATAAAAACAAACCCTTCTGCGGTCTTGAAAAAATTTTTCTTTTTGTTCATTTTGTTTTAGATATATTCTGTAATTTCGGGTTTATTCCAGATTAAGGTTATTATATTATTCACAAATCGTAAAATTGCAGATGCAACTGGAGATTTATTTATAATCTCAGACATCGGTGGAAACTTTGCAAGCAAAAAAAGAACTATTCCAGTTATCATAATTCCCTTTATGAAACCAAAGATAAAACCACCCAGATGGTCAAGCATTCCAAGTGCCGACCATTTAAAAATTTTATTCAATACCAGCCCTGTGAGGTTTACTATTATTGCCACGCCAAGAAAAATCAAGATAAAAGAAAGAACCTTCACAATGCCAGGGTTTTTTATTAGTCCTGAAAACCAGTTAAGTTCCTGGTAAAACCTGCTAGATATTACAACACCGAGGATTATCCCCATCACCGAGAACAATTCCCTGACCAGTCCCCTCTTGAGACTGATGACGACATTAATGATTAAACCCACAACGATAATTATATCCAACCAGTTCATTTTATTTATGTAACTCAGGACTTTAGTCCTGATATGTAACTCAGGGCTTTAGCCCTGATATGTAACTCAGGGCTTTAGCCCTGATATGTAACTCAGGACTTTAGCCCTGATATTATTTCAATCGGACTCTTCGAGAAGGTTTGAGTTACAACACATTAATCGTTTCTATAAAAATAGGGTTGGTACCCATTACGAAATACCAACCCTATTCAAAACCACCTTTTCTCCTGTGCCACTTACAATTATCTTTTCTTTTTCTTTTTCTTTTTCTTTCCGCCACGGGCCATCTTTGCGCGGCAAAGATTTCCTTTCCCGTCCACATAATACATATAGCCCTTCTCTCTCTTTACCGCACTCTTCATAATAACCTCTCCCATTCTCCTCACCCCCTTTTTTTAATCTGAACAATAACATTTTACTACAATTTATATTATAATGTATTTTTAAAAAATTGCAAGAAAAAAATGAAAATTTGATATAAAAATTGTTCATAATAGTAGCGAAGCCATCCCTTCGGGATCAGGATACAGAAATACCCATTGCTTTTCTAATAAAATCTTTGATTCTTTTTACTGCGTTCCCTGAGGACCTTCCCTGCAAAGGTAATGGGATTATCGTCATAGCAATATCCCTGTCAGATTCACTTATAAGAGAACTTGCCTCATCAATAAAAAGTTCATCTATGAAGATGATTGAATATTTCCCAATAATTTTTCTTAACACTTCCACGCACCCTCTCGCATCTTTAACTGGAAATACATCAACATTCAGGAATTTAAATACCAATACCGAAGATTCTACACCTATAACTGCAACCTTATTCATTGATTGTATTAATTTCTCCCCATATGGCTTTTGGCGCCAAACCCTGAAGTTTGGCGAGGATTATCATTCTTATCATCTTCGCATCTTTTTCCCTTTTCTTCAAAAATGCAACCAGCGGCTCCAATCCAAATGCAGTATAAATAGTGGACTCGTAGAGATTATTAAGCTGCAATTTGAAAGTTGCGATTTGAAAGTTTATAAATTCATTCAGTGGAGCATATTCATTATTTTCGTATTTCTCCAGGAGAAATTTTAGAGCTAATTTTCCCCCCGGTAACAAAGCTTCATTCAAAAAATCTCTGTTCCTGCGAAGGCGTTTAAAACGCCTGCAAATATTTAGATTGCAGATATCAACTTCAGTTTGAAAAAGCATATTCAGGAAAGAACAGGATGGAGCAGGATGTCTTTTTAACGTTCTGAAAATTAAATCAAACATTTTTTTATCAAGGATAATATCAACCATATCCAGACGTCCATAAAGCAAATTGGTGTCAATTTTTACTAGCTCTAGAATTTCTCTGATAGATTCCTGCAATAATTTAGGTAATTCTCTGAAATTCCTCTCTATTACCGATTCTTTTAATTTTTCGATAGGAACTAACCCGAGGTTAACCATTCCATCCAGAGATTCTGGAGATATTTTCAACAAAATTTTCAAATTATGAAAATCATATTTCAAGAAAAAAAGATTGGTCAACTCAGGGTCATTCGATAAAGACGAGAATAAATTGTTTGTACATCTTATTTCCTCAATTAGAAATTTCTCCAGGTCGGTCTGGGTATTCTCGGGGCTTAGTTCACCCTTTGGTAAAAGATGCCAGCCCGCGGTCTCCCGCCAGGCAGTTGATGCATCGCCAGCATCAACAATTCTTTGAATCTTTTCAAGATTAAGACTACGAGTCTCTAATGCCCTGATTCTCGCCACAGCATATGTATACCTTGTATCTTCTCTCAGTTCCATTTTTATTCGCCTTGCCACTCCTTAATTTTGCTAACATATTTTCGTGCCAATTCCTGTGCTTCTTCTATAGTCTGTGCCTCGGCATTCACATGGAATAATGCGCGGTCCTCATCAGGTATAATAATAACCCAGGGTGTACTATTTTTTTCTTCTTCATAAACCTTTATTCCTTCAATCAGTTCCCTGTTTTTATCTTTTGTATCATCAATTAAAAGACGCATAATTTTGCCTTTCGTTTCCCATGGACAGAATACATGTTCTCTGACCATACAAATTTTTGGAATCAAAGGGATAAGTTGATTCAGAGGAATACCGGTTCTGGCAATCAATTCGAGAATTTTACCAATGGAGAACATTGCATCAAAAGCAGACTGAAACAGCGGGAAGATATACCCCCCCTTAATTTCCCCTATAAAATCAACTTCCTTCAAGCTACCTACTGCCATCATTGAACAAGGATTAGTTTTGGTCCGCAAAACTAAAGCATTATATTCACCAGCCATCTTTTCAATTACATAAGAGGCAGTTACAGGTACAGCGATTCTGGGATTCGAATGACTCTTCAATACTAATAAAGAAATTAGAGCAAGTGATAAATCTCCGGGCAGGATACTACCATCTTCATCAACTAAGAAAATTTTCTCAGCACCGGTATCGAGCAGAAATCCAATATCTGCCTTCAATGTTACAACAATGTTGGATAACTGTTTAATAGAATTATTGAATTCTTCGAGGGTCTTGGCTCCCTTTTTATCGTTCGTATACGCATTCAGTGCTATAACTTCACAACCTAATTCCCCAACAATTGAAGGAAAAATATTTGCTGCACTTGAAAAACCATAATCCATAACTATTTTAAACTTCCTTTTCTTTATTGATTCTGTATCGAGTAATGACAGAAATCCTTCCCGATAGTATTCAACTATACGGGAGGGTACTTCTAAACTTCCCGTCTCCTCTATGTTCGCCCTTCTGAAATCCTCTCGGAAAAAAAGCCGTTCAATAGATTTTTCCTTACCTGAAGATATATCCATTCCTGAAGAATCAAGAAACTTTATATCCATCAGCAGAGGGTCATAAGGAGACATTCGGACATGTATTCCACCACAATATTCTCTTGAAGTCCGCAAAGTGTATCTGACCACTGGAAGAGGCATATCTCTTATATCGTCCACATTTATCCCGCTGGAGAGCAATCCTGCAATAAACGAGCGTTTAATCATTCTGGATGAACGATGGCTGTCACGACTTGTAATCACAGAAGAGCCTTTTTCCATTGTTGCACCGTATGCAGCGCCTAATTTAGCCGAAAATTCCGGTGTAACCTCGGTGTTTGATAGCCCTGTAACTCCATAGGCACCGAAGAGAGATTTGGACCACTTTTCTCCCCAGACAAGACTTGAAGAAACAATTGCCTCTTTCTCTACAACCTTATGAGGCCAAATTTTTACTGCCTGTCTGATGAGGCTGGCATCGCCGATGCGGCAGTCATCTCCGATGATAGCTCCTTCTTCCATAAAAACCTTATCCCCAATTTTACAGTTCTTTCCAACAACATTCTCTTTCAGATGCGCACCCTTACCAATCAATGTATTATTCCATATGATACATTTATTAACGATGGCGCCATCTTCAACAGTACAGTTATTCCCGATAACAGCATCAGAGATTTCTACATTTCCTTTGAGCTCGCAATTGTCCCCTATAACCACAGTTCCTTTCAGGATTGCTGCAGGGTCGATTATGGTTTCCTTGCCTGACCAGATATTTTTTTCGCCTCTTGCACTTCCACTTCCAGAGTGCCTACTTTTGGCAGAGTGCCTACTTTCGGCAGAGCCTACTTCGCCCAATTTTACACCGGGAAGGTCAATTTTTATATCCTTTCGTAAAGCTTCATAATGTGCGAGGCGATATTCCGGTATATTTCCTATGTCGCGCCAGTATCCGCTGGCTATATATCCAAAAAGCTGGAAACCTTTTTCCATCAGCAGAGGAAATAAATTTTTACTAAAATCAAATTCCTTACTCTTCGGGATGTATTCTAAAACTTCGGGCTGAATAACATATATCCCTGTGTTAATTGTATCACTGAAAACTTCGCCCCAGCTGGGCTTTTCTAAGAATCTATCTATCCTTCCATTTTTTTTTGTGAGCACAATCCCGAATTCAAGGGGATTCTTCACCCGTGTAAGGGTTATGGTAAGTGGAGATTTTTTCCCATTATGAAAATCAACAATTTTTGAAAGGTCAAAGTCAGTAATTATATCTCCGCTTATTACTAAAAATGGTTCTGTTAAAAACTTCTGGGCATTTTTTACACTCCCTGCGGTTCCAAGGTCCTCCTCTTCTTCTACATATGAAATTTTAACGCCCATATCCTTGCCGTCTTCAAAATAGTCCTTAATAATTTCCCCCTGGTAATGCAGAAGCATAATAATATCTTTAAAATTATATCTCCTCAATAATCTCACTATATGTTCCATTATTGGATTATTGAGCATTGGTACCAGAGGTTTTGGAATAGTGCAGGTAAGCGGACGAAGTCGAGTCCCGAAACCACCAGCCATAATCACTGCTTTCATGAAATACCTCCCGCATAACCACGGAGTCATAGAGAAAGTTGTAACTCAAAACTTTAGTTTTGATATAGAGAAAGTTGTAACTCAAAACTTTAGTTTTGATATCAGGACTAAAGTCCTGAGTTACATATCAAAACTAAAGTCCTGAGTTACAATATCGATGTCTCTGTGCCCCTGTGGTTTTTATCAATGTATTTGCCAGGTGAGCAAAATTCTGTAAACTTAAAGATTGTGCTCTCAAATCAGGCTCTATATGAGCATCTGCTAACAACTGTGTAATTTTTTCTTTATCAAGTCCCAACTGGCTCTTTAATAATGAATTTGTTAGAGTCTTGCGACGATGACTGAAAGAAGCTCTAACTACCTTAAAAAATAAGTTTTCATTTACTACTTGGACAGGTGGGTTTTTCCGTATGGTCAATCTCACAATAGCAGAATCTACCTTCGGTGAAGGAAAAAAAGCTTTCCGTGGCACAATAGAGATTAATTCCGGTTTAGAATAGTATTGCAGGATAACTGAAAGTACTCCAGAGTCTGCGGATTTGGGAGAAGCAACAATCCTTAATCCCACTTCCTTTTGAACCATAATAACTAACCTCGTAAAAGGTGGGAATTTCTGCTCTAAAAGATGCATAATTATTGGAGTGGTAATATAATAAGGAAGATTGGCGATTATCTTAACAGGGATATTTGCTGGAAAAAGGGATTTAAGATTCAACCTGAGCACATCCCCTTTTATTATTTCCACGCCGGGGTAATTCTTTAAATTTTCCCTTAATGTTTTGATTAAATTCTGGTCAAGCTCAATAGCAATGACTCTTTTTACTCTTTTAGCAATCTCCTTTGTTAAAATACCCGGTCCCGCTCCAATCTCCAGGACAAAATCATCTGGAGATAAATTTACAGCTTCAATTATCTTGTGTAACACTTCCTCATCAATAAGAAAATTCTGTCCCAAATATTTCCTTACTCTTATCCCCTGCTTATGTAAAAGCAACTTTGTAATTTGAAGTAAGGAGTTCATCGCTGCGGATTTTTTCAAGAAAATTTCACGGTGGACAATTTTGCCGCTAACTTAATTGCCTGCACCATACTGAGATGACTGGCTATTCCTTTGCCAGCAATATCATATGCAACACCATGGTCAACCGATGTTCGAATAAACGGCAATCCTATAGTAAGATTCACCGTCTTTTCAAAATCTATCATCTTTATGGGAATCAATCCCTGGTCATGATACATTGCAATCACGACATCAAATTCTTTCTTCTTTGCTTTAAAAAAAAGTATATCAGGAGAAATAGGTCCCACTGCATTTATGCCTTTCTCTCTTGCCTCATTTATAGCAGGTGTAATTTCCTTGATTTCCTCCTGTCCGAATACACCTGATTCTCCAGCATGTGGGTTCAATCCCCCAACACCAATTTTGGGATTTTTAATTTTAAAATATGTTTCCATAATTTCACTGGTCAATTTTATAATCTTCAGCACTTTTTCCCGTATGATAAAGTTTCCTATCCTCTTAAGAGGAAGATGTGTAGTCACAAGCACCACATAAAGACCTCCTCCTATAAACATCATTGCATATCGCCGGGTATTTGTCATCTGTGCGAGGAACTCAGTATGTCCATCAAAATAGAAACCAGCTTTCCTTATCGCCATTTTATTTATAGGACCTGTGACTATCGCAGACAAATCCTTCTTCATGGCAAGCGTGGTCGCCTCTTTTATATAAAAAACTGATGCCCTGGCTGCTGAAATGTTAATTTGTCCCTTTACGAGGTTGTCTATTTTTGCATCTGGTAAAACTAATACATCTATATTATTATATCGAAATTGTGCATCAGGTATTTTTTTAATGGAGTGGACTTTCCCTTTTTTCTTGACTATCTTAAATGCTTCTTCCATAACCTGGGGATTACCAATAACAAGTGGACAACAAACCTTGTAAATTGTTCTATCAGACATAGCTCTGGCAATTACCTCCGGACCTATGCCAGCAGCATCACCCATTGTAATACCAATTATTGGTTTTTCCATTCTGACTGTTACCTTCCTTATTTAATCTCGATGACTGCATCCTTCTTTAATTTCTCCACCCACTTCGTAAAAATGTCATTAAACTTTCTATCGAAAAGTAAATTTCTTATTTCGTCTCCTGCTTCCTCCTCGCTCTTTTTAATTTTATCCTTTTGTTGAAAATAATATTCCTTCACTTCTTTGCTTGTCACCTGAATTTTTCTCTTCACATTTTTCTCAATCAATTTTAGAATTTTCAATTGTTTCCTCAGGTTATCCTGCAATTCAATTACTGTAAGCCCCTGTTTTATTAGTTCTCTGTTGAATTCCTCCTTTGTAGGAAATTTATCCTTCAGGTTCTGAAGTGCTATTTTTATTTCGTCTTCTTCTACCTCTATCCCTTCTTTTTCAATTTCTTGCAGGAAAATTTTTTCTTCAATCAACTGGTCCAGTATTTTCTTTTTTACTTCATCCCCCTTTTCCGTAAGACCTGTCTGGGCCCGAACAATCCGCACATAATCTTCAAATTCACTTTGAAATATCACTTCATCATTCACCCTGACAACAATACGCTCTATTACATTTGCTTCGCCAGATGCCAGATGACAGATAACAAATGACAGAAGACAAAATACAAAAGACATAAAAATAATAGTCTTTTTCACTTTTTCTTCTCCTCTGTTTTCAATAATTCCATCTTCTTTTCAATTTTTGCCGAACCGTAGAGAGTATTAATTATTTTTTCAAACTGATTTCTCTGTTTTTCCTGCAGTATCGCATTCCTTGCTTCTTCTTTTACTTCTTCATATGTTTTTTTGGTGGACTCTTTCCTTTCTTCAAGTTCAATGATATGGAACCCATATGGCGTGCTTACAGGTTTGCTTCTCTCACCTATTTTCAACGCAAATGCTGCTTCTTCAAACTCAGGCACCATCTGTCCCCTGCCAAAAAAACCAAGTTCGCCACCTTTATCTTTTGTGCCAGGGTCAATGGAATATTCCTGGGCTAATTTAGCAAAATCTTCTCCTTTGCTCAATTTTTCTGCTATAGATTGTGCTTCTGTTTCACTTTTTGCAAGTATATGTCGCACTCTGACTTTTTCTGGTTCACCGAATTCTTCACTATGCATATTGTAATAGTTAATTGCATCCGTGTCATTAACTTCAATTTTTTTCATTTCCTCCCGTAAAAGTTCCTCAGCGATAACCTGTCTTTTTAAATCTTCAACCCTCTGACGAACATCGTCCTTCTTATCCAATTTCCTTCTAACTGCTTCCTGGTATAATAGTTCATTTTTGATAAGTGTGTCCAGCAATTTTTCTTTTCCATCTTCTCCAAATAACCCGTATTGGTATTTATACTGAGGAGGAATACTGTCCCATTTGCCATTGAACTCCTCAAGGGTTATTACTTTATTATTAATTTTCGCAACCCATGGCTCAACTTTCTCTTTTGTTTTACTCCCTGATTTTGCCCCGGCTGCGTCCACTGCCCCTGTATAAATACAAAAACTCAACCCCATAACCACTACAGCAACTAAAAATTTCTTCATCCATTTCTCCTTTCGATTTACCCCATCCTTACCCGACCCACCCTCCGGGTGGGTACCCCGGTTGGTACCCGTCCCCATTTCCGATTTTTTAATGCGGCATCCCGTATTTTATACTAATAACTCTACTCCTTTTTTACGAATTTCATAAATAAGGGGAACCCAGAGGTCTTTTTTGTAAGAATTAAAAGAAATAGGAAGAGGTTCTATACGGGGATTAACATCTCCCGCAATTACAAATAATTTCTCTCCCTCTTCTACTGTATCTTTCCCAAAATCTTTTGAGATAATAGCCACATCGATATCACTGTCTTCTCTTTCTTTCCCCTTGGCATATGAACCATAAAGTATTACTTTGTCTACCCTAATCCCTTCTTTTTTGACTGCTCCTACAAACTCTTTTATGATTTTTATAACTTTTTTTTTAACCATTTGTACACTTCCTTAATTTCATCTAATTTTTCTTTTGTATATTTTTTGGTACATTTAATATAGAAAGTTTTTCGTTCTCTGGGGTATCTGGGTTCAAAGTAAAATTCCATAAATTTTCTAAGTTTAATAGTGATCGATTCTGGAATTTCTAACCCCGTCTTTTCTGCAAGCAAGGGAAGAGAATGAGTAATTGGTGCATGGTTTTTAGTCTCTTTAACAACAAGTGCTTTTAATAATTTCTCCAATGATAGGTGTCCAATAAATAAAGCGTAAGGATATTTCTCTTTTTCATAGAGAGCTTCGGCAACACTCAAGTCATACTTTGATCCTTCAAGCCAATAAGATATTGTTTTTTCTATATCAAATTTCATATTTGTAACTATTTAGCTAACATCAAATTGTAGAGGCTTGATTTATTATAATTATATCACACTTCGTCGGAAAAGTCAAGAAATATTTGCAGTTTTCTGCTCGTCCATTATAAAATGGTCGCTGTCCCTATTTTTCATAATAATTTTTTCAATGACTATTCCGCCTAACATCATCATAGTGCACAATAAAAAGGGCGCTCTGATATTAAAATTCTGAGCGACTATACCTCCCATTAATGGACCAACCAATCCTCCCAATCCCACCAGTGCTTCATGTACTCCACCCCTCTCACCCATGGAATGTCCTGCTGCAAGACTATAATAAATACTGAAAAAATAAACAACGCCTATTCCAACACCTATCAGCGTAAATGCACAAAAAAACATTAAAGTAGAACTTGCGAAATAGGGAATTAGAAAACCAATGCCCATTAATATCTGCGCAAAAATAAGAAAATTAAAACGATCGTGCCATTTAGAAATACGCCCCAATACGTATGAAATAAAAGCCTGAATTCCAGTCAGAAGAAACATTAATACACCAAGGATAAAAGGCGTAATACCTAAACTTACAGCGAGTTTAGGAAATAAATACCTTATTGTTCCAATGCCGAACCAGGCGATGAAATTTCCAATCCATGCAACTAAAATAAAAGGATTCTCAAGTTTATCCGTCTTTTTTTCTATTACATTCTGAAGAATGGGCGTCAATAAAGCCCTGGGACAATAATATAAGAAAAATATTGTAATCAAAGAGAATAATGCAGTAAATATGAAAGGAAGGCGCCAATTTATTTCAAAAAGAACTCCACCCATAAGAGAGCCTACCGAAATACCTGCACACCAGGAAATATTGAAGTATCCCAATGACTTAGGTAAATTATCCGATACTTTTGCAATCCATGCTTCAATGGGAGACCAGAACATTGCCATTCCAGCTCCCATTAATCCCATAAGGACAAAAATATAGACAATGGGAACTGAAAAAAGAAAAATAGGTGACACAAATAAAACAATAACGCATCCTGTAATTGTAAGGGCAAACGAACCTTTCTTGTCTGCAACTCGTCCAAATAAGTAAGAAAGAGAAAAATAGAAAAGAGAAAAGAAAAAACCAATAAGCCCTAATGCAAAAGGACTTGCGCCTGTTTTTATAGCTACAAGGGGAACTGCTATAATTAATATACCTATTCCCACATCTGCAAGAAATGAAGCAACATAAAAGAAAATTTCTTTATTCAATGCCATATTTTACAAAAAAGTAATCATTGTGCCAGTTTGCGCCACTCCAACCACCTTCGTCAGTGAAATCTCCTGGGCCAACGCTGAGCAATTCCCCTTGTTTGTGATGCGGACCTAACAGATTGTGCAAGCTGTGAACCAGTTCAAGGGTAATTTTATTCTCCCCATTCTTAAGTAAATTTGTCACATCCAATTTAAAAGGAGGAAAAATCATTAAACCGGCAGATTTGCCGTTTATAAACACATGTGTAACAATTGCATTTAACCTGTTAAATTCAAAATTATATCTCCTGCCCTTTTCCTTATTTATATTTACTGTCTGGCTCAGCGCAATGGTTCCGGTAAAGAACGGATAACCCTGGTCAACTAAATCACCAGTCAATAATTTTTCTCTTTCTGGAATTAGTTTAAACTCCTTGCGGTCTCTGTGTTCTACTCCGAAGTCACCAACAATATAACAGGATTCAAGTTCTACACCATCTTTTACATAAATCATCGTATTGGGTTTCATTGGACTCTTAAACTGACAGGATAATTCAATTATATTTTCACCCTTTTTTACAAAAGGCAGGATGTTAATTTTTTTGAAGGAAATGTCCAGCCAGTATCCAATATCCTGATAATCTACGGTCTTGCCATTTATCTTTATTTTATAAATTGTTGGATTTTCCAGCACCAGGAATATCCTTGATTTTTCCTGCAATTCATAGTCTATCTGGAAATTTAGTTGCATTTCAACTTTGACTTTTTGAGTATTTGTGCGATAAATCGCAGTGCTACATTCTTTCTGATTGATTTTTTCTTCTGCCATCCTCTGCACCTTCCAGATTGGAGTCATACCACTCCATTTTGTTTCATTGCCAATCCTGTATCTGCAGTAATCCAGAGTAAGGGCGTTCACATCTTTTCTTTCGTATCCCCATTCGTCACTAAATCTGATTTTTGTTTCTTTTATCTTTCTGTCTAAATGTGGAATTATCTTCTCTAAAATTTGTTTCAAAGAAGTCTTACCTCTTTCTATGGTAATAAGATGGGAACCGGCAGGAGGAAAATTCAGTTCAATCTGAATGTGCTTACCTTTACTTGCCCCGCCGTCTGCTTGTTGCAGACAAGCGGTGGGGCCGCTACTTTTCTGAAAGGGAATTTCCCTGATATTACCAGTAAACAAATCCCACTCCTCAACTTTTCCTGATGATTTTAGTTTTACTACAGTGTTGTACTCCTTTTCCTGGTCAGTATTGCAAAAGAAATAGATATCTCTATCACCTGCAACTCTGTACTGGTAATAAATAGCCGAAACCCCTGCTTTTTTCCTGTTAGTAAGTATTACTTGCGGCTCCAATATTTCATCTAATACTACTTTAATACTGTCTCTGTTAGCTGGAATTACTTTAATACTGCTAATAAACTCCTTTAAATCAGAAGAATCCTGGCAATCTACCATTGTAGGAATGGGTTCAACTGCAACAACTTTACCTCCAGCATCTACAAAATTTTTGAGCAACCTGAAGGTATTTTTTCTTAATGTCAATGCAGGAGGAATTATAACAACTTCATATACAGATTCACCCACCTGAATTCTTGGTAGCCTTTTTTTAAATGTACCTTCTCCCTGCACTTCTACCCAGGCAAGTCTGGCATACTTCTCCATAAGTTTTTCATCTCCATAGTCATAATCTCTTTGAATTGCACATAAATCCAGACTTAATCGGTCAAAAGCATCACTGAAATCGTCGCAGGTTTTTGTATCTGAACTTTTATATGCTGCCCATGCACTCCCGATGGTATGAATAACCAGAATATCACATTTGTGTTTTCCTCTTGTAAGTATATAAGAGAGCCGTGTGAAATAATCTTCTATTACATTATTGTATTTCCACCAGGGTTGCTGGTAATAAATATTTGGTGGATAATCGCGCTTGCGACACCCCTTCATTGAATAAAGAGAAAGGTGATGATTTAAAAAATTAATTCCTAACACAAACTCCCAGTCCCCTATCCACTTCCTGCCAACAAATGAAAAATTCTGCCCACTACAACCATAGGTTTCAGAGAGCACCCTCTCCTTACCGAGTTGATGCGCAACGCTTGAACATTGTTTTGGCGTCATAATATTTCCTATATTACGACAGAGGTGGTCAATCCCAGGCACATGCATATATTCATAATGTGGCATTGCTGCTCCAATGCAAAGAATCTGACTATTAAAAGTATCTTCACACAAATAATGTCCAGTGTAACGCAAATTGTGTTCCTCGCACCAGCCATAAAGACCTTTTGAATAAACCTCAAGAAAAAGGTCTGTAGCAGTCTCCCAGTAATCGTATCGCACCTTTTCAAAACCTTCTTTTTCAATGAAGAGCAAAGGAAGTTTTTCCATTATTTCATATCCCTTTTTCCCGTGGAAGTATTTAGGAAAATCATCTGTCCAGGGAATTATACAAACCTTCTTCTTTTCATCAAGCAGTCTAAATGGTTGAAATCGGAAGTAATTTGGTTCATCAGTAAAAATACCGGGTACTGATTTCCCAAACTCGCTACCTACTTCTTTGTAATATGCTTCGTAGGTACTTTCTATGAAAGCATTCACTGCCTTTGGATTCATTGTGTCCGGATACGAATAATTGTTATACCATGGACTGTTCCTATCATAAATCATTTTTGCGCTTACCTGTTCTCCTTTCCCAGGGGGATCCGTTTGGACAATAGTACACTCCAGCCCTTTTATACGGTATTCCTGTCCTTTTGCAGGAACAATTCCGCCAGCAAATCCGCTTGGCCAGCGGTCTTCATCATAAAGCCACGCACTCATTCCTCTCTTTTTTGCCTCGCGCACGCAGGTTTTTATTCTATCCATCCATTCTTTTGAAAGATAGGGAGTAATAAGCCCTATGCGGGAATGCATAAAGAATCCACCCCACCCTTTTTCGTCCATCTCCTTAATCTGCCTGACCAGTTCCTTATCCTCCAGGTCATCGTTCCAGGACCAGAATGGTGCTCCCCTGAATTCCTTTCCAGGGTTCTTGAATCCCTTTTTGATATTTTCAGCCATTTCTTCCTCCCCAAAATAGGGACAGACACTATTTTTACTCGAAAAATAGTTCATAGCAGGATTGTATTTCAATCTTTCATTTTTTTTCCTTCGACAGTTTAAATTCAATGCTATCTACCAATGCCTTCCAGGACGCTTCAATAATATTTTCTGATACTCCCACTGTTCCCCAGGTATTTTTTTTATCGCTGGATTCAATAAGTACACGCGTCACCGCCTTTGTTCCGGTTTCAGGATTTAAAATACGAACTTTGTAATCTGTCAGGTGCATTTCTTTAAGCACTGGATAGAACTCCTCCAGAGCTTTTCGCAATGCATTGTCAAGTGCATTCACCGGGCCATCGCCCAACGCTGCTGTATGTTCCTCTTTACCTTTTACAGTCAATCTGATTGTTGCTTCAGAAACCATTTTGCCATCCCGTTTTTCTACGACAATTCTGAAGCCTTTAAGATTAAAAGTTTTTTTGTATCGCCCGACAATTTTTTTCACTAACAGTTCGAATGAACCCTCCGCACCTTCAAATTGATAACCCTGGTGTTCAAGATTCTTAAGTGTTTTCAGGACTTTCTTTATTTTTTCTTCATCTTTCTTAAGGTCAAGACCAAGCTCTTCTGCTTTGTATAGAATGCTGCTTTTCCCGGATAGCTCCGAGACAAGAATTCTGCGTCTGTTTCCGACTTTCTCAGGTGAGATGTGTTCATAGCTCAAAGGATGCTTTTGAATTGCATCAATATGCACTCCTCCCTTGTGAGCGAAAGCACTCATTCCTACATAGGGTTGGTTTGCCTGTGGAATAAGATTGGCTATCTCTGCAACATAGTGGGAAACTTCGGCAAGCATTGATAGTGATTTATCAGGAAGACAGTCAATACCTAATTTGAATTTAAGATTAGGAATAATGGAGCAAAGATTAGCATTGCCGCATCTCTCACCGTAGCCGTTAATTGTTCCCTGGACCTGAGTAGCACCTTCCTTCACTGCTACAATAGTGTTAGCCACGGCCATTTCAGCATCATTATGAGTATGGATGCCCAGAGCTCCTTTTATTACTCTTCTTACTTCCTTTATTATATTTTTAACTTCGTCTGGCATTGTGCCGCCGTTAGTATCACAGAGAACAATCAGATTAGCACCGGCATCCTGGGCTTCCTTCAAAGTTTTGATTGCATAATCAGGGTTGTTTTTATATCCATCAAAGAAATGTTCAGCGTCATAAAAAACTTCTGTTACCTTTGTTTTTAGGAAAGTAATTGAGTCAGAAATCATTTTCAAATTTTCCTCTGGAGTTGTTTTTAGCACATTCTTGACATGCAGAATCCAGGATTTGCCAAAAATAGTTACGGTATCTGTGCCACTGCGGATAAGCATTTGCAAATTTAGGTCATCTTCTGCTTTTTTATGTGGTTTTCTGGTGCTGCCAAAACTGACAATTGTTGAATTTTTAAGGTGCAAGGACTTTACTTTCTGAAAAAAACTAATGTCTTTGGGGTTTGAACCGGGCCATCCACCCTCAATATAATGAATCCCCAGACTGTCAAGTTTTTTTGTAACCTTCAATTTATCCTCGAGGGAAAATGAAACCCCCTCCCCTTGTGCCCCATCTCTTAATGTCGTATCATATAATTTAACCATAGTTCACCCTATTTCTTTCTTTTGTGGATTTTATATGTGACCTTCGGTTCCTCAATTTTTATTTCTGTTCTATGTATTTTCTTTGAAGCATCTAACACAGTTATTCCAACGAGTTGGTTATCTTTATACCGCACAAGCAATCCTTTATCTTTTAGCATAACTGACTCAGTCGCTTTCTGAGGTCGTCTGAAACTAATATAAAGCGTATCTGCTTCTTTATCATAATCTATGCACATTTTTGTTTCAGGAAACTTCAATAAATGAGGAGTCGCTTCATAGATTTCAGATATAACATTCTCCGCTATCGCTATTTTGGCCATAATATTACCTCTCATTTCAAAAATCTGTCCAGAATTATTTCGTCCACACCTGCAAAAAAGTGGTCTTTCTGGTATCCCACAGGGATAAAATCGTGTTTCAGATAATACATTACTTTCAACTCCCAACTTTAACCCACTTTCCTTCCTGGATAGAACGTTCAACAGTATCTAAAACTAACTGACATTTATATCCGTCAAGAAAGTTTGGTTCAGCTGGTTTATTCCTGGCAATACAATTCATCAGGTCATAAACTTCATGGACAAAAGTATGCTCCCAGCCGATCGTGTGCCCTGGTGGCCACCAGCCAGCAATATAAGGATGATTGGGTTCTGTTACGAGAATTGTTTTAAATCCTCTCGCATAGTCAGGGTCTTTCCTTGAGAAAAACTGCAATTCATTTAATCTCTCAAGGTTGAATATTAAGCTTCCTTCACTTCCGTTTATCTCAATGCAATTTGTATTCTTGTGTCCGTTTGCAAATCGGGTTGCTTCAAAAGAAGCAAGAGTATCCACTTTTGTAAATCTTGCCAGGAAAATCGCAGCATCGTCAACAGTAACTTTCCCCTTCCCTTCTGCTTTTGTTACGCTTGTAACTCCATCACTTGTGATTGACCTGGGTCTTTCTTTAACAAAAGTTTCTGTAATACCTACAACGCTTTCAATTTCACCAACTTCTTCACCAATTAGAAAACGGCACAGGTCAATTAAATGTGCACCGAGGTCACTTAATGCACCAGAACCCGCCTGTTCTTTTTCCAATCTCCAGTTCAGCGGGAAATCCGGGTCAACAATCCAATCCTGTAGATATACTGCACGAAAATGGTATATTCTTCCAATCTTCCCTTTTTCGAGCAATTTCTTTGCAAGTACAATTGCTGGCACTCTTCGATAATTAAAACCAATCATGTGTTTAACGCCGGCCTTGTTTGCTGCGTCTAACATAGCTTTTCCATCTATCAATGTTAATGCAAGTGGCTTTTCACAGAATATATGTTTTCCTGCTTTTGCTGCCGCTATTGCTATTGGCGCGTGCATTCCTGGCGGAGTGGAAATATCAATTAAATCGATATCCTCTCGCACAACTACTTTTTCCCAGGATGTTTCATATTCCTGCCAGCCAAATTTTGCAGCTGCTGCTTTTACATCTGTCTGGTTGCGTCCACATAAAACTTTAAGCACAGGCTGGGCATCTGGACTGAAAAACATATCTGCATCCCGATATGCCCGACTGTGCGCCTTTCCCATAAACTTATAACCGATTAAAGCTACATTCACTTTTTTAGCCATTATCTTCCTCCTAAGGGGCTGTCACTATTCCAACTGTCGTTTTGTAACTTCAAGCGTGTTCCTTAAAAGAATCGCGGTAGTCACAGGTCCAACGCCACCCTTCACAGGTGTAATCCATGAAGCCTTTGCTGAGGCTTGTTCAAAATCAACATCGCCATGAGCAGTTCCATCAGGCATTCTCTTTATTCCGACCAAAACAATTATCGAACCTTCTTTTATCCATTCACTTTTTATCAAACCGGGTTTCCCAACTGCAGAAATGAGAATATCAGCTCTTCGGACATGAAGTTCAAGGTCTCTGGTAGCAATATGACAAACCGTTACAGTGGGAGAATCCATAAGCCATTGAAGAAGCAGTATTGCAACTGGTTTTCCTACAATCTCGCTGTGTCCTACCACAACAGCTTCCCTGCCTTTAAGATTTTCTCCGGTTGATTTTAATAATTCCATAACTGACAGGGCTGTGCAGGGACCTATTTTTTGACTCCCATAGAAAAGCATTCCCATATTGGCAGGATTAACACCTTCTATATCCTTGCGCGGCGATATAACCCTTTGAATATTGCGAGGGTTAATTCCCTGAGGTAAAGGCATCTGAAGAATAATGCCATTAACATTTTTATCTTCATTCAACTTTTCAATATACTGAATTAATCCTGATTCAGCTGTGTCTGTTGGCAGTGGACGCAGATTATAAGTTATTCCCATTGACTCACAATTCTTCTTCTGCATACCTATATACATTTTTGATTCAGGATTGTCTCCAACTTGCACTGCTGCAAGGTTAGGTGTGATTCCTCTTGCTTTCAATGCCTCAATCTCCTTTGCAACAGCATCCTTAATCCCCTGTGCAACAACATTTCCGTCCAATAACTGTGCAGCCATTCTACCCTCCCAATCTGGTGTCAGGTCTTGACAAATGACAAATATCAGGACTAAAGTCCTGAGTTACATGTCAAGACCTGACACCATTATATTTTTTCTTCTACCTTCTTTACTACTTCATCCTTTATTGCTTTGCCCTTTTCCATCAAAGGATTTAATACTGCTCGCTTTTGCTTAACAAATTCTTCATCTGTTATACTGGACAGGTTAATCTCAACATTCAAACGCGCACTTTCAAGTGCTGCATACGCCAGAATTGCTACCATCCCTGTATCAGTAATCAACATTGGATTGCCAATTTCTAACAATTGGAGTGAAGTTTCCAACAATTGATAAGAAACCTGAGCAATCCGCATCGGCACAGGGATTGCTTGCTTCAATGCTTTCTGAATTGCGAGAGCACGACGAACTTTTTCTTCTTCAGTATTCTTAGGTAACCTGTATGCAAGATTTACTTTTCCATAAACCTTTGTATCTTCATCCACCAATTTACATAATTCTTCCTGTAACCCTGCTACCATCGACAACACTCCTTTAGTTTCTTCTTGTGATGCAAATTTTTCATTCCCGATGGTAAAGTTGCACACCATTGAACCCAAGCCTGCAGCCAGCGCTCCAACGAGAGCTGCGACACTCCCGCCTCCAGGAGCTGGCAATTTTGCTGATAAATCTTCCAGATACTTTTTAATTGAACTTTCAATATACAACATTTTCACCTCTACAAGTCGAGTAAACTCGACCACTACAAGTCGAGTAAACTCGACCACTACAAGTCGAGTAAACTCGACCACTACAATTGTCGAACAAGCTCGACCACTACAAGTCGAGTAAACTCGACCACTACAAGTCGAGTAAACTCGACCACTACAATTGTCGAACAATCTCGACCACTACAAGTCGAGTAAACTCGACCACTACAGTACAATTAGAACAGCCCGACTACTTTTCCGTCTTTATCAATATCTACTTTTGTACCTGCTGGAGTTGTTGGAAGTCCTGGCATTGTGCGCATTTCTCCACACAATGGGTATAAAAATCCTGCACCAATTGATGCCCGGATATCCCTGACTGGAAGGATGTAATCCTTCGGCACGCCTTTCCATGAAGGCTCATGTGAAAGTGAAAGATGAGTCTTCGCCATACATATTGGAAATTTGTCAAAACCAAATTTCGTGTAGAGTTTTATTTTTTCTTCTGCAAGCGGTGCGTAAGAAACACCTTCGGCTGCGTAGATTTTAGTGGCTATTGCTTCAATTTTCTCTTTGATGGAAATATCAAGCGGATAAAGGAATTGGAACTTAGAGTGTTTTTCGCATGCCTTTACAACTGCTTTTGCAAGTTCTTTCCCACCTTCCCCACCCTTTTCCCAAACTTCGCTCAAAACTGCATCCTCAGCACCAGACTCAAGAGCACGTTTGTGGATTAACTCAATTTCTTTGTCTGTATCTGTGGTGAATTTATTTATTGCCACGACAACCGGCACACCAAATAATTTTGCATTTTCAATCTGCCTCTGCAGGTTACAGATTCCTTCATCAAGCACCTGCAAATTCTCTTTAACCAATCCTTCATCTAAGGGACGACCTGCAATAACTTGAAATTTGCCACTGTGCATCTTCAGTGCCCGCACTGTGCAAACTATTACTACACAGTTTGGTATAAGTCCGCTATACCGGCATTTGATATTCATAAACTTTTCCATACCACAATCTGCACCAAAACCGCTTTCAGTAACGACATAATCTGCAAGTTTAAGCCCAACCCTGTCTGCAATTATTGATGAATTACCATGAGCTATATTCGCAAATGGACCTGCATGAACAAAACAGGGTGTATTCTCTGTTGTCTGCAAAAGATTGGGCTTAATTGCATCTTTCATTAACACAGCCATGGAACCCGCAACCTGGATATCTTCAGCAGTTACTGGCTTGCCATCATATGTTGCAGCAAGTAAAATTCTACCAAGGCGTTTGCGCATATCGAACAAATCTGTAGTGAGAGCAAGTATAGCCATTACCTCTGATGAAACTGAAATATCAAATCCTGTTTGTCTGGGAAATCCATCTTCTTTCCCACCCAGCCCTACGATAATGTTTCTTAAGAACCTGTCGCTCACATCAATGATGCGCCGCCATGTGATACTTAATGGGTCAATATTTAACTTGTTGCCTTTTAAAACTGAGTTGTCGAGAAATGCAGCACAGAGATTGTGTGCAAGGCTTACTGCATGAGTATCGCCTGTTAGATGAAGGTTAAAATCCTCCATTGGCAGAACCTGGGAATAGCCACCTCCTGCTGCCCCTCCTTTTATCCCGAAAACAGGACCCAGAGATGGCTGTCTGATGGTCGTAATAACTTTCTTACCAATTTTATTCAAACCCTGAGACAGACCAATCGTTGTGACAGTTTTCCCCTCTCCCAAAGGAGTTGGAGTAATCGCAGTCACATCAATATACTTGCCCTGAGGTTTACTCTCCAATCTTTTCAAGATTTCAAGCGTTACCTTTGCTTTGTACTTGCCATACAATTCCAGCTCATCTTCCTCAATTCCAATATCTCTTGCAATCTCCAACACCGGTTTCATCTTTGCCCTTTGGGCTATTTCCAGATCACTTAGCACCTTGCCTCCTCTGTATGTCGAGCAAGCTCGACCACTACACGGTATTTTATCTCACTCTCGAGCGCCACGGTTCTTGCTGCTTTTTCAATCTATTAATCTCCACTTCTACATATTCCATCAACCCCCCAATTGGCGCGTGGGGCTTCCTTACTTTTACAGTAACTTCGTTTAATCTGTCAAACTTATCAAGTGCAGCATTTGCAATATCCTCAGCCAGTGATTCCATAAGATGATATTTCTTCTTAGATTGTATTTCTTTTATAAGAGAGTAAACCTGCGTGTAGTCAATAGTCTTTGATAATTTATCTGTCTTGCCTGCCTCTCCCAAATCCAGGGTCATCTCTATGTCCATGTAGAATCTCTGACCTGTTTTTCTCTCCGCTTTGGATACGCCATGATAACCATAAAAAGTCATTCCCTTCAAAATAATTTTATCTCTTTTCATGCCAATTCTCCATGTGCCAGGTCTTGTCACAATTCAAGACCTGATACCTTTTTTCTCCTTTAATTCCTGATTTAATTTTTCTAAAATCCTGGAAATAACTTTCTTTGCACCCACTTCGTGGGTACCCGCTTCGTCAATTTTGCAGTTTATGAAAGAAATATCAATGATAAAATTTTCAAATGCCGCAATAATATTCAATGTGTGCATTTTCTGGCCGGAAGACCGCATAATCTCAGCTTCTTTTATAATTGCTTTTCTTGCCAGAAGTATTGAAAATTTTTTGTTCTGCAGGATTGTAATACTCATGCCCGGGGACCTTTTAATCATATTCCACTGGCTCTTCACTGATCCATTATTAACTTCAAAAAAATTATCTGTTTCTTTATTGCTCCCAAACCTGATAATCGCTGCGGAAATTAATGATTCCCCTCCCTTCATAAATGTGAGCAGAAAACCCTCTTCAAAACCGGCAAGAGCTTCTTCAAGTTTCTTTGAAGATACCCATGCTGACAGTCCACTCCTGAGTGAAATTTCCTGCAGTGGCATACCATGTTTCTGCCAGCCTGTATCCGGTATTACATTTTCAATTACACCAAACACCTTTGAATAATCTATTTCCTTTGGAAGTTTCTCGTAATAAGTCTGCGGCCGCACTACGATGGACAACTTTTTTGGAAGATTGTTGAACAACCTCGCAATGCCCTGGTTGCCCTCTTTTGCATGAATAAATCTGACAAACGCTGCACCTTTTAAATAAGTCTGGTTGAACAAAGAAGTGACATATTGTGTTGCCATCCTATCAAATGGAGAGTTCTCACGAAAATCTCCTGCTGAAACCCTTGCACTCAATCTAGCGATGTCCTTACTCAGCCCCATCTTCTCTGAAACCTGCTCAATTGTAGAAACTGCATGTCCCTCCATTATACAATCAAAAATTTGTTTTTCCTCAACATCCTTAATTGTCAGCATTTTTGTTCCAATATTGAAGTGCTGGTCTTGAAGGGCGTGCACCAATTCATGCCCCACCAGCAAATCTAAAAGTGGCTTAATTCTTGATTTGCCAATCTTCAACAATACAATATCCATCTGGAAATTATCCGGCACAATATAAAGAATTTTGTCCGTAACATCATATCTTGTGAAAATAACAGCAGAATAGAGTTCGGACAGTGATTGCCTGAGCAAATCTCTTTTTGCAAGTTCCTCCATCTCGTGAGGAGCAATAAATTTAACCTTCACCTCTTTTTTGTAATGAAGTCCTGTCACCCTTTCAATTAAGGGCGAAATTCTTTTAATGGTTTCTTCTATTGATAGTACGGTAATTTCAAATTTCAGTCTATTTGCCTTAAGTCTGATATAATTGTCAAGACATATTTTTGCCTCATCATATTTTTTAAGTACCCTTAGAATTGAAGCCTTGTTTGCCCATGGGCTGCCATATTTAGGGTCAATTCGCAATGCCTCTTCATAACACTGGAGTGATTCATTCAATTTTCCAAGACTGTACAGAGCACTTCCTTTATAATTCCACGCTTTTGCAAGTCCTGGATTAATCTCGATTGCTTCATCAAAGTAATTAATTGCTTCCCTGGGCCTGCCAATAGCATCAATGGCAGACCCTATACCAATAAGAGCTTCAGGAAATTTAGGTTTTTTCTCCAGGGCGAGGTTATAGAAATTGATTGCTTCCTCGTATCGCTTTTCCTTCAGCAGTGCATCTGCTTTTCTCAGATATGCACGGGGACCACCACCAGCTAAATTATAAATTAAATATGCTGCAATGCAGCTCGAGCAAATAACAGAAATAGCAATCAAAATTTTTCTTTTTTTCTCCATTTTTATCCTTTTACCACTTTAAAAACAACACCATCAGGAAACCTATAATCAGCACGACTGCAGTAAGTCCAAATACGAAAGTGTAGGAAATATTGCAAATAAGAATTCCTCCTAACAACGGAGCAATTGCAGCAAAAGGTCCTACAAGGGTTGAATTCAATGCAGCATATGAAGACCTCTCATCAATAGTTGCCACCTCTAATGTTAAATTAGTGATTTCAATATAGCTTGATGTTAATGAAATACCTGCAAGAAAGAAAATTGCCTGGAAGGAACCAATTGATCTTCCAAAAATTGCTATGATTGCTGAACCAATCCCACACAGAATTGCAATACCCAAAGAAAAGCGGTGTCCTTGAATATCACCTACAACTCCAAGAATAATGCCGGCAACAACTTGTCCCAGGACAAGCATGATTGTCAGGCGCCCCAAAAGATTACCACTAAGACTTAATATGGAGTTTGCATATACTGTATAAAAAGAATAAGACATTGCTCCAAAGCTAATAATTATTTGCACAAGGAGTAAATTAAAATAACTTTTATCTTCTTTTAAAATCCTAAAAAGAGTATGCAGATAACTGCTAAATTTAAATCTCGCATCAGTTAACGATGAACCCGCTGAATTATCATGTTCAACGTTAAAAATAAAAAATATTAATGATAAAAATTGTATTAAGAAAGAAGCTGAGAAGCACACTGCGTAGCTGGCTGGAAATGAAAAATTATCGAGGGCTCGACTCGCTAACAAAGCACCGATGATAGCCAATCCAGCGCTGGATGATAAAGCAATGCCAAAATAAATTCCGCGATTCCTGGGTATTACTTTCCCAATATAATCAAAGTATGGAGGAATAATTATTCCAATAATGAAACTCGACAATCCATAAAAAAAGAAAAATATAAAAAGTGCATACCTCGGATTAAGCCTTGCAGAAAAGAAAGCAAATATTGCAAGCGCCAGCCAACAAGCGAGATAGGCCAAATGCAAATATAGTAATATCTTTTTCTTAAGGGTGAGGCGACCAGTAATAAGCAGAAAAAATGGGAGCAATTGCACTACTTATTACAGGAATAGTAAAAAGTAATCCTATGACCATTTTTGAAGAAGTAAAATGAGTAAGGAAAATAACAAGAATAGTCGCAGGAACAACAAATCCTGAACCCAGACCCCAGGTCGCCTCCCAAAGAATATTAAGAGTAAAGTTCCTCCTGAAAAATTTATTGTTTTCCATAACCCCCTATATTATTTATTTTTTCCCCAAAATTCTAAAAACCTTTGTTCCGCAATCCGGGCAAACACCCTGGATAGCTTTCATTCCGTTCTTCATCACCAATTCCTTTCCGTCCTTAATCTCCACCTGCTTCTTACACTTCATACATCTTCCCTCTGCCATTTTAACCCTCCTTTTTTCCTGGTGTCAGGTCTTGACATGTAACTCAGGACTTTAGTCCTGATATTTGTCATTTGTCAAGACCTGACACCATCTTTACAAAAGACCTTCGTCTGCAAAGCTGAAATACTTGTTGTCACCTATTATAATATGGTCAAGAACTTTTATTTGCATAATCTCGCCAGCACTAACGAGCTCTCTGGTAAATTCTTTATCTCCTTCACTGGGATGCGGATCACCCGAAGGATGATTGTGCACAGCAACAATTGCAGCAGCAAAATCTTGCAATGCTCTTGAAATTATCTCCCGGATTGATGGTGTAGCCTGAGTAACCGTCCCCTCATCCATCTCAACCACATTATTCACATTGTTCTGCCCATCAAGGAGTAAAATTTTAAATACTTCCTTTTTTAAATCCCTTAATCTTGGCATCATTAAATCTGCTACTTCCCTGGAAGACTTTACCGGTCCTTCTTTTTTTCTTTCCTCTGTAATAAATCTCCTGCCAATTTCTATTGCTGCTTTTATCTGACAAATTTTGGTATTACCCAATCCCACAATTTCCCGCCACTGAGAAATATCTGTATGACTCATCTGACGAAAAGTCTTAAACTTCTGCAGAATTCTTCTTCCAAGGTCAATGGCACTTATTCCCCTTGTACCGGTGCGGATAAGAATCGCTATCAATTCGGCATCAGAAAGTGTGTGTTCACCCCATTTCAACAATTTCTCTCGGGGGCGATCATCAACAGGCCAGTCTTTAACTGGAATATTTTTGAAGTTCTGTAGCTGCCGAGTAGGTCTTGACGATGACTTATGCTTCGGCTCCATCTGCGTCTCCTTAAGGTTCTTGGACGAAGTCCAAGATTTTAATATTATACTTATAACTTCAAGAAAAATCAGACCTGAAGGTCTGAGTTACGTAACTCAGGACTTTAGTCCTGATATCAAACCTAAAGGTCTGAGTTACGTAACTCAGGACTTTAGTCCTGATATCAAACCTAAAGGTTTGAGTTACTTTAAATGAATGGTCTTCCCTGTCTTTATTGATTCATTTACTGCGAGAGTTACTTCAAGAGTTTTCATTCCGTCCTCATAATTACATTTTATCTTAGAACGGTCACCTGTTTTTATTGCCTCTATGAATGACTTTTCTATATCCAGCAGGTAGTCATTTGTAGCCTTAACCTCCTGGGGCTGCTCGCTGATAATACTGTAACCAGAAGAATCTGCCTTTATCATCATGTGTTTAAGAGCAATTTCAAGTCCCATACCTACTCCTGGATTTAGAATACATGTGGTTGAAAAATTGCCAACGGCTCCGCTTTTAAACTTAAGGTTAGCCGATGAAGCATCGTCAACATCATTTTCCGGTATATCTGTCAGCAAACCCCTGTATCCGAGAGAATGAACACTTTTTTCCCTATCAAGCATCACCCTGTGGTCAGTATATACATTGCCACCATATTTCTGATTGTACACCCTTGCCTTTTCTTCTATTATATCACATAAACCCACTATCTGCACATCTTCTATCTGTTTCAGTTTATCCAGATGCACTCCAGCCATTCCCCCACATCCAATAAAACCGACCTTAACCACTTTATTCTCCTTTTTTATTAAGAAACTGCTTTGCTTTTTTCATGCATTAAAGTAGCCTGTCCCCTTTTTGTTTAATATTTTATATAAACCTGCCTTAATTTTTTACGTGCTGCTACTTCCTCATTGAAATGAGCATTTTCAACCGCTGTTGCTATCTGGTTCGCTACTGCTATTAGTAAGTTGAGTTTTCCCCTCGTAAAACCATCTTTGGATTCTTTACCCAATACTATTATTCCAACAGGTTTCTCCTTTACTTTTAAAGAACTGGCTATGAATGAAGAAATTTCATTGGTAGAATTTATTTTCCCTTTAAATTTATCATTTCCAAGGACATCATTTACTATTGTACCCAGCGGTTCCTTAAGCAATTCTGCTGCTAATTCTTTATTAATTTCATTTATCCCGTTTGATTCCCCTATCTCTAATCCCCCTGTAAATTCATTTATTAATAAAAATATCCCGCATGAAGAATCTGTTGCATCCATCAGCAATCTAAGCGTTTGCGAAAGGAGTTCCTTTAATTTAAGAGATGAACCTATAATTCTGCCCGCATTATAAAGAGCAACCAGCTCTTCGTTGGTAGCTCTCAAGCGCTCACTCATGACTTTGATAACTGCAAATAAAAATCGCGAAGCCGTTTGATAGTCGGTCTTAAGCATATTTTCAAATAGCTCGCGTTTTATGCTTAAGACTTCCACGTTTTTCAATGCTGTGGCATTTGCAGAATGCGGTCCCCCATCAAGCAAAGACATCTCTCCAAAAAAATCTCCCTGCTCAAGGATAGATAAAGTCTTGTCTTCCTTTCCCTCAATTCCCTTGGTGATAATTATTTCCCCGGATTTTAGAATATAAAATTCCTCTCCTGGTGTACCCTCATGGACAATTACCTCTCCTTCTTTATAGGATTTTTTGTCAGAAATTTTCAAAATTTTTTCCTTTTCTTCAGTTGTAAGTGCTTCAAGTATTAATTGCATTTAAGCACCTCCTATCAACCTTCTCATCTCGTCAGGATTGCTGGATTTGGAAATAGCCTCGTCATAGGATATTAAACCCTTATCGTAAATTTCCTTAAGAGATTGTTCCATTGTTTTCATTCCAATACCCACATTCGTTTGTATGGCGCTGTAAATCTGATGTGTTTTTCCCTCTCGAATCAAATTGCTGATAGCTGTATTTACAATCATTACTTCTCTTGCTGCAACGCGTCCTCCACCAACTCGGCCAAGTAATTGCTGAGATATCACGCCCTCTAATGCCATCGATAATTGGGCTCTTATCTGCTGCTGTTGATATGCTGGAAAAACATCAATTATACGGTCAACGGTCTGAGCTGCATCAATGGTGTGAAGCGTTGAAAAAACAAGATGGCCTGTCTCTGCAAGGGTCACAGCAGCAGCAATTGTTTCCAGGTCTCGCATCTCACCTACGAGGAGCACGTCGGGGTCCTGGCGAAGAGCATATTTCAATGCCAGGGAAAAAGACTTCGTATGAAAGTTCAATTCCCTCTGATTGATAATCGCTTTTCTCCTCTGATAGATGAATTCAATAGGGTCTTCAATAGTAATAATATGGCAGTTCCTCTCTATATTAATCAGATTAATTATTGCTGCCAGACTCGTGGATTTTCCACTGCCTGTAGGTCCGGTAACAAGCACCAATCCTCTTGGTAATCTTGCAAACTTATACGCTATCTCCGGCATACCAATTTCTTCCATAGTAGGAACTACAGCCGGAATGATCCTCAATGCCGCGGATACTCCGCCAATATCCATGTATACATTAATCCGGAAACGTCCTTCTGGAATACCATAGGAAAGGTCTATTTCATATTCTTCCTCAAACTTTTTTGCTTGTTGTGTCGTGAGTATGTTATATATCAATTTCCTGTTTTCTTCCTGTGTCAAATTCACATTACCGAATGGAATCAATTCACCGCTTATGCGGAACATCGGCGGCAATCCCACACACATATGAATATCAGACGCACCCTTCTTAATTGCTTCTCTCAAAATCTCATTAATATCCATAAATCCTCACTTTTCAACCACGAAGGCACAGAGACACACCGAGAAAGTGTGTAACTCAAAATGTCAGGACTAAAGTCCTGAGTTACATGTCAGGACTAAAGTCCTGAGTTACATGTCAGGACTAAAGTCCTGAGTTACATTTAGAAATGTAGCTTCGTTTCAATAGAAGTAGACCTGATCGGATTGCCATCTGAAGTATATCTTTGAGTGTAAACATAAATTATGTCAACGTTTTGCGAGACACCATATAAAAATTTACCCTGAATCGCGATGTCTTCAGCCCTACCTCTATCAAAATTTTTATGGTCATACTCTGCGGATACTGAAATTCGCTGATTTGTTATCGCAAATAGATTCTCGTTTAAAATTAAAGTTCCGTGCAGTCTTGGATTACCCTCAATTTTTGACGCACCTTTAAAGGAATCTTCATAGGAAATAAGTATCCCGACTGCCTTTAAAATACTGAAATTTAATTCTCCGTACCAACCATTATATCTTACATCGCTGGGTGATTGCACAAGTTTTGGTTTGCTGAATTCATAGTAATTGTCAAAAAATCTGGGAAGAAAATCAGAACCTAAATTGCGGTATTCAAATTTGTAAGCAAGAGATAAGAAATTGAAATCTTTTCCGCCCATAAATCCTGTAGCCCAACCATCTCCATGGTTTAATATATGTGCAATATCAAAGAAATAGATTAGCCATCCATCAAGAATGGGCAGATCCAGATCCGCTCCAATAATCTGCACATTTTTTTCTGGGAGATTTGTGTATGTGTCAACATATACTCCTGTTTCAACATCTGTAGCATAACTTACTCCCAGCGCAAGTTCATTCAAAATAGGAATTTCAGAATCAGCAAGTTTTAGAGGTTTTACATAACCTCTTATGCCACATAAATTCGGGCCAAGAATATTGTTAAAGATTGATTCAAATCCCCATTTATCCATATTCAGGTCAAACTCCAAACCGATATTACGCCAGCCATTATTGTATGCCTTAGGTGTCATGTTTGAATACCTGTTGACAATGAAACCATGTCCAAGTGTAGCAGATTGAAGATCCCCAAGTCTGAAATACAGAGGCTTTTCACCCTTTTCTGCCCACTGAATAAAAAGAACCAAATTAACCCAGTCTTCTACAGTATAAGGTTTTATGCCCTCAGTATCATTCCAATCCAGCTTCAGATTTAAACCAGCTTTGAGCTTGCCGAACTTTAGCACTGGCTGAAGCGCAATTCGGTAATACATCTGTCCGTTTAAACCAACTGCACCAATTGAGCCCCCCATTGAAAAATGTTTCTCTTTTCCTAACGCCTTACCTGTTTTTTCAGGCTTACCTGTTTCTTCGGGCTTGCCTGTTTCTTCGGGCTTGCCTGCCCATCCTGTTCCACACGAAAGGATAAAGCAACCAACCAACAAAACCAAAACTACCCTTTTCATTCTAACCTCCTTGCGGCGGGTACCCATCTCCCCGCCAATTTAAATAATACCTACTTGACTACTATCACCAAGCATAAAACGGTAAGCCTGGGGTTTACGAGGATGTCTGCAAACTACCACACTTTTTCCAATCAAGCTATCCTCAATTCTTCCAATATTTTCTATTTTGCTTTCTTCAAGGATAATACTGTGTTCAATCTCGCTGTTCTCAATAACTGCATCGTGATACACAGAAGTAAAAGGTCCGATATATGAACTAATGATGCGGGTATTTTCGCCAATTGTTGCTGGACCCCGAATTACACTATGGACTATTGAAGCTTTCTTTTCAATTATCACCTTTCCATACAGACGGGAATCTTTGCTAACCCTGCCTTTGACCTGGGATTGCAGGGTATCGAGCATTATACGGTTTGCCTCAAGTAAATCTTCAAGTTTTCCGGTGTCCTTCCACCAGCCATTAATAATGTGCGAGTGAACTTCATAGCCATGATGAATTAAATATGAAATTGCGTCGGTAATTTCCAGTTCATTGCGCCAGGAAGGTTTTATATGTCTGATTGCCTCAAAAATAGTATGGTCAAAAAGGTAGACACCTACCAGCGCAAGATTGGTCTTTGGTTTCTTAGGTTTTTCCTCTAAGTTTATTACCTTTCCTCCCTTTAATTGTGCTACACCAAAATCCTGTGGATTTTTAACCCTTGCCAGTAAAACAAGGGCATTGGGCTTATTTTTCTTGAATTCCTCAACAAAAGGAACAATACCATCTTTTATAAGATTGTCACCGAGAAACATAACGAATGGTTCCTTTTTTAAATAACCCCGCGCAATCTTCACTGCATGTGCAAGACCCAGCGGTGATTCTTGTTCAATATAAGTTAATTTAAGCCCCCATGCCGAACCATTCCCGAGTGCTTCCTTTATTTCATTCCCTGTTTCCCCGACAATAACTCCAACATCCACAATTCCTGCATCTCTTATTGCTTCTAACCCATAGAATAAAATTGGTTTATTTGCAATCGGGATTAACTGTTTTGCTGATGTATGAGTAATGGGACGCAATCTAGAACCTTTCCCCCCACTTAAAATCAATGCTTTCATCTAACCTCCAAAATATTTGTCATTTGTCAAGACCTGACACCTATATGCGGGAAGTGCAGAGTTTACTCTGCCAGAAGTCGAGCAAGCTCGACCACTACAAGTCGAGCAAGCTCGACCACTACAATACGTAATTATTTATGACGCTCTATATAATTAAAAGATCTTGGGGTGGAATCGCGCACCTATCCCCGGAAATGCCTTTATACTAAACTGAAACCAAATTTCGGGCCTCAACTCTCTATAGATAATAGAGGCCTCCCAGCAGTGTAAATCCCTTGTAATTATATAATCACGTTCCCTGAATTTTTTTTCAACTAAATCATAACTGGTAGAAAAGATAAATTTATATTTTTTAAATGTGGCGTTAACTTCACCGGTTAAATCGAAAAGTGGTGTTGTATTAACATTCGTGCCTGCAGTAAAACCAGAATACTGGCTGCCAAATTGGATTGCCCAATTATCTTTATTTGCGCGAACATAGGAAACATTCTGGACAGTTCCGGGACACAGGACATTATATTTTGTAGAACTAAAAAAATTGAAACCTCTCGGGGAATTAACGCTTATGTCGAATCTTATTTTTTTAAATCTTTCTGCAAAATCACTTGAATCTCCTAAATCATAATTTCCGCTTAAATCATATTCAACAAATTTTCCCGTGTAGGAAGTAAGTATCCTTACATATTGTTCGGGATTATGTTTTGAAGTATATGTATCTTCATCTATTTCAGAATCTAAATTATAACTAACCAGAAGGAGGAAATTTCTATTCGGACACAGTCTGGGTCCAATAGTAAATTTATATCCTGGCGTTAAACCATTTATACTGCAGTAAACTCCTTGAAGATTTAACCTGGAACCAAGACTTAATCCAGGTAAAATTTTTAAAGATTCTGGAGTAAAACCTATATTGTTATTAAATAAAAAATAATTCTCTCTGTTAAAAAAATAATTTCCTATACTGCTGGACCAGTCTGTATGGACAGGAAAACTCCTTATTTTAAACGGGTATGTGTAAAGTTTAAACTTTGGAAAAGCCAAAATAAAACCTTCTTTTGACTCTTCAGCCTTTATGTCAAATTTTGTATTAACAGGACTTCTAGACAATTTACAGGAAGCAGAAATATATGTTGTCCATCTCTTCTTAACCCAGTTTGAAGGAGAACTAAAATAAGGTCCGAATTCCCTGTCAAAACCTGTATCATTTACAAAGTAAGTGTAGAAAAAAGAATTAGAGTTTGAAGGCTGTGCTTTAAGATTTATTTTATAGCGGTTGGCATCACCCTGTCTCACATAATAGAGCGAGGAAGCACCTCCCCACTTTTTACTTTTATATTCATATTCTGAACCTACCCCCATCCCCTTTTTTTGCATGTATTCAAAAAAAATACTTCCATACAAAAAAGGAATAGGCGAATAATTATAGCCTGCTTTTACATAAATTCCTTTTTCCTGACTGTGTCCTATTGTAGGGAAAAACCATGATACAGCACCTTCTTTTAAAGGAAATACAAGAAAAGGAAAATAAAATACAGGAATCGGTCCCGCATAAATAGTTATATTCGAAGCAGTCACCATCTTATCTATTTCTATGTTTATGCGGCCTGCCCTCAAGCTGTAATGTGGAGTTTCTAAATCACATGTTGTAAATAAACCTTTATTGACCTCAATTTTATCATCTGAAATTTTATTTATTACTTTTCCGCGGTAGTATAATGGAGGAGAAAAAGTAGAAGCATTATAAACTTCACCTTTTTTTGTAGTCATATTGTAAGTAATTGAATCGCCCATAATTTTTCCACTTTGTGAAATAAAAGATATATTACCGCTTGCCATGATTTCGTTAATTTTAAAGTTAACTTTTATATGGTCAGAATAAATTCCTATATTTTCATATTTTATTCCAACATTGCCACTTCCTTCTACGACACCCTGCTCTCTATCATATTCAAGGTAATCCGCCTCACAATATATTGGATGAACTTCTGATTCAATCTCTGTTTTACTAACTACAGATTCCGAGAGCTGAGCAATAGCACAAAAAGGTAAACTCATTTTCAAAAATAAAAAAATAGAAAACAAAGCAAAGCAGGAACAAACCATGCCGCTACACTTAATCATCTTCATCCAATCATCTAATCATCCGTATTTAAAGACCGCCTTCCATAGTAACGCCAATTGCTTCCTCAACAGTGGTAATTCCATCCCTGACTTTTATTATGGCGGATTCCCTGAGCGTACGTAATCCAGTTTCTTTTTTTGCAACCTCTAGAAGCACCATTGTGTTGGCTCTTTTTACAATGAGTTCTTTTAAATGTTTGTTAAGCGTAAGAATTTCGTAAATTGCAGTTCTTCCGCGGAATCCTGTATTCTTGCATAATTCACATCCTGTTCCCCTGTAGAAGACAATTTGTTCACCTAATTTTGGAGTTATACCCATATCTTCCAGTGTCTTTGCAGAAGGAGCATATGATTCCTTGCATTGCTGACATATACGACGCAACAACCTCTGTGCAGCAATTAAAGTAAGCGCACTTGAAACAAGAAAAGGTTCAATTCCAATGTCAATTAGACGGGTAATTGCTCCGCAGGAATCGTTGGTGTGAAGAGTTGAAAGTACCAGATGTCCTGTAAGAGCTGCTTTAATTGCAATTTCTGCTGTTTCCTGATCCCGAATTTCTCCCACCATCACTACATTTGGGTCCTGTCTTAAAATTGCGCGCAAGCCCATAGCAAATGTAAGTCCGATTTCAGCATGGGCCTGAACCTGGTTTATACCTCTTACCTGATATTCCACAGGGTCCTCAACTGTCACAATGTTATCCCTTGTTGTATTAAGTTTTGTTAAAACTGAGTAGAGTGTAGTGCTCTTACCACTGCCTGTAGGTCCGGTTATAAGAATCATTCCATAAGGTTGTGATATTACGTTATCGAATTTGTCTAATTCTTGCTTTTCAAATCCCAGCTGTTTTAAATCGAGCGCAAGGTTTGATTTATCTAACAACCTCATAACTACTTTTTCGCCGAATATTGTAGGGAATGTTGATACGCGCAGGTCAACAATTTTAGTCTTGGTCTTTACCCTTATACGCCCATCCTGGGGAAGTCTTGTTTCAGCAATGTCGAGATTCGAAAGCACCTTAATGCGGGCAATAATAGGATTCTGCAGTGCCTTTGGAGGAGGAGGGTTTATTTCATAAAGCACTCCATCAATTCTATAACGAAGGCGGAAATCTTTCTCATAGGGCTCAAGATGTATATCGCTTGCACGGTCATCAATTGCCTGCATAATGATGAAGTTTACTAATTTAACCACAGGGGCACCTTCCACAGCAACTTGTAACTGAGAAGCATCTACACCCTTTTCTTCTTCCTTGTGAATCTCAATGTCTTCTCCTTCCTTGCTTATCTCCTTTATCATCTCTTCAAAACCAACCTTCTTTCCATAATATCTTTCAATTGCAGAATTAATTTCAGACTCACTGGTAAGAAGAGAAGTAATATCGCAACCGGTTATTACTCTGAGCTCATCAAATATAAATACATTGGTCAAATCTGCGGTAACAATGGTAAGGTTGTTGTTCATCTTGTCCAGTGGAATAACCTTGTACTTACGTACAATCTGTTCTGGAATTAGAGCCAGAACTTGTGGGTCTATTTCATATTGCTTAATGTCAACATAGGAAACACCATAGTAATCGCTCAGGTACTTGTTCATGTCTTCTTCGGAAACAAAACCTAATCTTATTAGTGCCTGTCCCAGGGTTCCTCCCTCTTTTTTCTGATTCTGAAGTCCGCTTTTTAGTTGCCCATCAGTAATTACTTTAGATTCAGTTAAAAACTCACCAAACTTTTTTTTGACTGGCATCATTCCTCCGCAATAGTCAAGCTCAATGCCTCTTCGAGAGTAGTTATGCCCTTCCTGGCTTTGGATATAGCAATTTCACCCATTGTGCGGAAACCGAGTTCCTTTTTAGCTGCTTCTTCAAGAACAGGAGGAGTAGCACCCTCAAGAATTAACTCTTTTAAATGCCTGTTAAGCGTAAGGACTTCAAAAATTGCTGCCCGACCACGATATCCAGAATTTCTACAATAATCACATCCTGTTCCACGATAGAACATTATATTTTTTGCCTCAGCGCCTGTTATGTTTGCCCTGTCTAAGAATTCCTTGAGGGGCTTGAAAGCCTCCTTGCACTGTGGACAAACATTGCGGATTAATCTCTGCGAAACTACTAACACCAGAGAAGCTGTGATAAGAAATGGTTCTGCACCCATATTTATGAGGCGGCTAATTGTAGCACAAGCACTATTTGTATGAATAGTGGACAGAACCAGATGTCCTGTTAAAGCAGATTTAATAGCCATTTCTACGGACTCCAGGTCTCTGATCTCTCCTATCATTATGGTATCAGGGTCCTGACGCAATATTGCACGCAATCCTATTTCCCATGTAAGCCCGATGTCAGGTCTGACCTGCATCTGGTTTATTCCCCTTATTTGATATTCCACAGGGTCCTCAACAGTAATCAGGTTATCGCGGGAAGAATTGAGTTGATTTAATATCGTGTAAAGAGTTGTAGTTTTACCACAACTCGTTGGGCCGGTTACAAGTATCATTCCATATGGAACATCCATTGCTTCTTCAAATCTACCAACATCCTCGGGTTCCACGCCGAGTTGTTTAAAATCATAACCAAGAATTGTCTTATCCAGTATCCTCATAACTACTTTTTCTCCAAAAATTGTTGGAAGTGTTGATATACGTAAATCCATGATTTTATCCCTTGCCTTAACTCTAAGACGTCCATCCTGAGCAAGCCTTTGTTCAGCAATGTCAAGGTTTGCTAAGATTTTTATACGCGAAACAATTGCTTTATGCATCTTCTTGGGAGGTTGTGGATTAATTTCATAGAGCACACCGTCAATTCTTAAGCGAATACGCAGCTCATCTTCATATGGTTCGATATGTATATCACTTGCACGGTCATCAATTGCCTGCATAATGATGAAGCTTACTAATTTCACTGCCGGCGCATCTTCTGCTTGTGCCTGAAGCTCTGTAGTCTTGAATTTCTCTTCTTCACTGGTTGTAACCTCCAATTTTTGCTCTTCTTCGTTCATATCTTTTATAGCGTCTTCAAGCGAATCTTTCTTGTAATATTTATCTATAGCTGCAGTAATTTCTTGCGAGCTTGCTGCAAGAGGAATTACCTGGCAACCCGTAACTGCACGCAATTCATCTAACACTATAACATTATTGAAGTCTGAAATTGCCACAGTGAGAGTTTTACCAATTTTATCAAGTGGAAGAACGCTGTATTTGCGCACAACTTCCTCAGGAATCACTGAAAGAGCAGTAGAGTCAATTTCATAATCGCTCAGTTTCAGGTAGGGAATACCATAGAATTCACTTAGTTCCCGGCTCATTACATCTTCAGGAACATAACCAAGCCTGACAAGAGTTTGCCCGAGGGTTCCGCCCTCTTTCTTCTGAATATCCAGGGCGGTTTTCAACTGGTCATCAGTAATAATTTTCTTTTCTGTTAGAATTTCACCAAATCTCTTCTTAATCATAGGTCATCCTACTGGAGATATTTTTGTTTCCTTCTTTGGTTTTCTGTCTTGAATTTCTTCGGGTAATAACTCCTTTAGCATCAACTCTCCACTTACTTGCTCTATTATCTGGGGAGTAATCTTCTCTTCTCTTTTAAGAAAACCTTCTAACAATGCGTTATCACAAATGGTATTGACCAATCTGGGTGTGCCTTTAGAATAGATGTGAATCAATTTAAGAACATCCTCGGGAAATACAGACATACTCTTTTCTGAATTCGCTCTCTTCAACCTGTGCAGGATATATTCTTTTGTAGCTTCTTCTGAAAATTGTTTGAGCGCTATGCGCAATGCCACACGCTGACGAAGAGGCTCATCCAATTTAAGATACTCATCAAGTTCAGGCATGCCGAAGAATACAAATGTGACCAATTTCTTTCCGGGAACCTCAAGGTTTAATAAACCGCGAAACTCTTCCATTATTTCCCTTGTTTGCAGCATATTTGCTTCATCTATTAACACAACTGCTTTTCTTCCTTCTTCCTGAATTTCTATAAGTCGGTTAAATAGTTGAGTTATAAGGTTAACTTTTTCATCTGCAGGGTCTGTGACGCCAAGCTGAATAGCAATTTTTTTTAATAACCAGCTTGCAGTTATTGCAGTATGGACAATGATCATCAGTCCGCATTCATATTCGATACCTTTACCAGTCAGGCTCTCAAGCAGATGGCGCGCAAGAATACTTTTACCCATTCCCATTCCACCTATAATAACTGCCAATCCGCCCATCTGGTCAATCACATGAATAATTCTTTCTTCAGTATATCCATACTGATAACCGTCATAATAGAAACGCAAATCAGGAGCATTAGCAAATGGAATTTCTTTGAGGTGATAAAATTCCAAATAATCCATTTTCTTCTCCATGGTGTCAGGGCGACCTGACACCTATACGTATGAGATTTTAATTTTGCGGGGTGCTGGTGCACCCTCAACAGCTTCAAGCTTCTTCATCCTTTGTTCAATATCTTGATATTTTGGGTCCTGTTCATAAATCGCCTTGAATATTTCCAGGGATTCTTTCATCTTACCGGATGCTTCATATACACGGCCCAGGTTATACTTAAGACCTTTGTATTCTTTTTCCTCTCTACCCTTACATTCCAATCCCTTCTTAAATTCTTCAACTGCCTTTTCGTGACTTCCCTGTTTCATAAAACAAAGCCCTAACATATTCCGCACTTCGAGTTCCTTAACTGGCGTTTCTTGAAGGACAAGTTCAAATTCCTTTATTGCCTCCCCGAGCAAGTTCCTCGTATAGAATGAAACTCCCTTAGCAAAATGGTCCTCCTCAACCCCTGCCTTTGCCGCAGCAGGAGCAGGAACAGCTTCAATCTTTTCTTCCTCCGGAGCTTTTATTTCCTCTAATGGAACATTTAATGTTTTGCTCCAGAAAAGTGCTGACTCACCAAGATTGCATTTCTGTGCTATACTATAAAGATAAAGCAAATTTCCACCTTTATATCCCTCACACTGGAGATAATGACATTTGAAATGATTACTCTTCAAATCCACCATCAGAGTTCTGAAGTTCTTGTCTTTATGAACTGGACAAAAAGCCCTCAATTTATCTTCTATAATCTCTACGGCCTCAGGCTTATAGTTAATCTTCTGCAGCAATACCTTGGCATCAATTGAGAGATTCAATCTGTTCAGTGATTCTTCAGTATATTCTTTTACTTTGTCTTCAGGCATTATTTTACCCCTAATATCAAACCTAAAGGTTTGAGTTACACATCTGACTATGTAACTCAGGACTTTAGTCCTGATATTGCATAATTATAACACAGTTTTATAAATTTGTCAAATGATTTTCACTCTCCAGTAATCTCGTTCACTCCCCTTGCCACTCTCGAATCTTCTTTCTTATTTCCTCATTGTCCTTCTGCAACTGGAGTGATTTTTGCCAGGAGGAAATAGCCTCTCTCTCCATTCCATTTTTGATGTAAGCATCACCTAAATGGTCATAGATAATGGGGTCATTAGGGGTAAATCGGACTGCTCTCTTCAACTCTCTTAAAGCTTCCTTATAAAGCCCCATTTTAAAGTAAACCCATCCAAGACTATCAATAAAATATCCGTTGTTTGGTTCTATCTTGAGCGCACTTTTAATTAGTTCTTCCGCCTCCTTGAGGTTATCTCCTTTCTCAGCAAATATATACCCTAAATAATTCAATGCATCCGCACATTTTGGATTGATTTTAATTAAATATCTGAATCCATTTACTGCATCTTCAAAATGCCCCTCTTTATCGTGCAGGGCACTTAGATTATAACGGACAATTTCATTTTTGGGTTCTAATTCTAAGAACTTATTATAAACCTCAATTGCCTCCTTGTTTTGATGCAAGTTAGTATAAGCAATTCCTAAAAGAAAATAAACTTGAGGGAATAATTTTTCCCTTTTGGGATCCATATTTAACGCTCTTTTCATATAGATGATGGCCCTGTCATACATATTTATCTGAAAGTATAGATAACCAATTCTTAAATAAGGCTCTGGGTCCTTCGGATTTAAATCTATGAATCTCTCCCATGACTTTAGAGCGCTTTGTGTATCACCGTTGGCCTCATATAGAATGCCCAGATTGAAATACGGAGATGCCCATTTAGGGTCCAGCTGTGCTGCCTTTTTGTAACAGGAAACAGCTTTTTGATTATCGTTTAATTTTGTATAGCAAAAACCTAAATTATAATATGGGATTGGATTATCTGGAACAATCAAGGTCACCTTGTTATAATTCTCTACTGCATTTCTGTATTTTTCCAGATGAGTATAGATAGTTCCCAATGAAAAATATGCCTCTACATATTCGGGAGATAACTTAATAACTTTTTTAAACTCTTTTTCTGCTTCCTTCCACTTTTCTTCATTCTGAAAGAAATTCCCAAGAATAAAATGTGCTCTCGGATTATCTGGTTCAACCTCTATTGATTTTTTAAATTCCTCAAATGCCTTATCCTTGAATCCCTTCTTATCATAGAGAATTCCTAAATACTGGTGAATAAGAGTCTCCTGGGATGCGTATAGCAATGCCTTCTCATATTCAGCAATTGCCTCATCAATTAATCCCTCGCATTCCCGCACCGCCCCTATGCTATAGTGAAGGTATGCACGGTAATCGTATTCCTGTGGTTTTCTTGCAATTTTAGTTGTTGCGCACCCTGCAATCAAAATAGCATAAAGGACGAAGTGTAGGGTGTAAAGTAAATCTTTGAATTTCATTTAATGTGCTCTCACAATTTCCTTAACTTTCATTAATCGAACGAGGTTTCCTCTTTCGAACTCCTCTAATTTCATGAAGATATATTTTATGGTTTCTTCAAGATTAGGTATAAGGACATACTCAAGGGCATTCACGCGCCGTCTCGTCTTCTTTATTTCCTCAGCCAGTAAAATCACTGCTTTTTCCAATTCTGCTAATTTTATTAAGTCCTGAAACAAATTTAAGTATGATAAAATTGCCTTATCAAGTGAGAAAGTTGTATTAACAAATCCATACGCAATTGGGTCACCTTTAACCTCTATAGAGAATTGGGGCAGGCGAACACTGGTTATTTGCCTGCTCGAGCAAGAAAGAACTGTCTCTACGCCAGGCCTTATGCAGGATTCATACAAAACATATCCGGGTATAACGAGAAATGCTCTTAGAAAAAGCCCAAAACCCTGAACCAATCCATTCTCTACGCCTTCCCTTGCGTCCTTCCATCTCTTAATTAAGCTTAAAAAGTGGCGCAGCAGTTCATCCTGTTTATCCCTGAGCAGTTTATGTCCCCTGCGAGCGAGCATCAATCTTTTCCTCAATCGCAATAATTCCATTCGTGTCGGATTCACTGCCATAATCATTTCAGTTCCTCGTCTATTTTTTAAGGTATTTCTGGATATATTCCTCATGCACACGGGAGAGTTCACTTGCCGGGAACGCTGACAATAACTTCCAGCCTAAATCAAGAGTCTCTAACACATCCCTCTTTTCAAATTCAGCCTGCTGGATAAATTTTTCTTCAAAGGAATCTGAAAATTTCAAATATACTTTATCCATCTCTGATAATGATTCTTCCCCGAGTATAACTGCAAGTTCCTTTGCTTCCCTGCCGCGAGCATAGCAGGCAAATAATTGATTGAGCAAATCCGCATGGTCCTCCCTGGTTTTATCTGGACCAATTCCTTTGTCTTTCAATCTTGAAAGTGAAGGCATGACATCAATTGGAGGATAAATCCCTCTTCTCTGCAACTCACGGCTCAATATAATCTGCCCTTCTGTAATATATCCTGTGAGGTCTGGAATTGGATGAGTCTTGTCATCCTCAGGCATTGTAAGAACAGGTATCTGGGTTATTGAGCCAGTTTTACCTTTAATACGCCCTGCTCTTTCATACATTGTCGCAAGGTCAGTATATAAGTAACCGGGGTAACCACGTCTGCCAGGAATCTCTTTGCGGGCAGCAGAAACTTCCCTCAATGCCTCGGCATAATTGGTCATATCCGTAAGAATTACAAGTATATGCATATTTTTTTCAAATGCAAAGTATTCTGCTGTAGTCAATGCCAGCCGGGGTGTTGCAATCCTTTCAATTGCCGGGTCATCAGCCAGATTGATAAAAAGCACTGCTCTTTCAATTGCACCGGTTTCCCGAAATTGTGATATGAAAAATGACGCTTCTTCGAAAGTAATTCCCATTGCACCAAATACAACGCCAAATTTTTCCTGCACCCCGCCGCCTTTAGGCGTGGTACCCGGAAGAACGCGAGATTGACGTGCAATCTGTGCTGCCAGTCGATTGTGTGGTAAGCCGGTGCCTGAAAAAATTGGCAATTTCTGACCCCGGACAATTGGGTTCATTCCATCAATGGCTGATATACCGGTTTGAATAAATTCATCAGGGTAATCACGGGCAAATGGATTAATAGGAGAACCATTCACATCTATATATTTTTCCGAAATCGGTCTGGGGCTTGCGTCAATAGGCTTACCCAGACCATCAAATATCCTGCCTAACATATCCGGTGAAACACCTAATTCTATACCTTTCCCCAGAAACCTTACCTTACTCTTAAAGATATCAAGTCCCCGGGATTCTTCAAATAATTGAACAAGTGCTACATCACTGGAAACCTCCAGTACCCTGCCCCTTCTGATTTCACCTGTTATAGATTCAATTTCCGCTAATTCCCCATATTTTACTTCCTCTATATTTTTTACCAGCACCAGTGGTCCGGCAATAGAGGACACTGTCAAATATTCTTTTAACAACTTTCCCTCCCTGTATGTTTTAGAAAATTCCTAACGCCACAAATATTAGAAACATCATGCCAAGTCGGTGTGCCGAGTTTTTAAATCACTTTATATACTCTATAATTATTATTTCGGAATTATTTCGGAATTATTTCGGAATTCTCAACATATAATATGCACCCTTAGTCTTCCCAATTCTTTTCAATACACCCTTAGTTACCAGATCCTTTAAATCGTTGAGAACTGTTCTATCTGTAATTCCAGGGAATATTTTCCTGTAGTCAGTATTGGTAATGTGCCCTTCCTTTTTTACATATTCAAGAGCTTTTCTTTGGCGTTCATTGAGTTTAATAAATATTTTTTCTTCAAATTTATCTTTTGTTGAAAAGATAGTAACAAGCACACTGAATTTATTTGCTTTTATCAGTGGCGGTTTTGGTTTTAAGGAGTGCATCTTATGCTCTTTTATTATTTTATCCCATCCTTCCCCAAGTTCTTCAATGTATTCAACTTTTGCCAAAATTCTTGCAATGGTAGGATTCCTTGAATATTGTTCTGTAACAATATTTCTAGGAGTTATTCCTTCTGGTAAGCCACCTCGATTGTAAAATTCTATTCTATCAGTAAACATTTTTATTATCACCTTGCTTCCCCAATCCTCGTAGTTTCTATGGCACACAGCATTAGTAATCAATTCTCTGATAGAAAATTTCCCATACTCTGGTATGTCTTCGCGCCTGATTTCACCTGGCTGGAGTTTTGACATTACAGCAATGTGCTCAATTATATAGGCATTGCATTGGTCAATCTGTCTGAATAAATTACCAGTAAACTCCTTGTAATCTAATCTTTCAATATCAACGTCTTTACCTTTATATCTTGCTAATGCAACATATGCACTCCTGAAGAATTTTTGTGGTTCTTCACCAAAAAGTAGTATCCCCGCGTTAGTTGGCTTATCATCGATTATACAATTCAAAGACTTTAATAAATCTATGGGTTTACCAACAATTCTTTTTTCAGAAACTTTTTCATAAAGTGGAATAAAAACTTCTTTTACAAAGTTCCACTCAATATCATCTAAATCCGCTTCTTCACAGATTTGCTCATCCCAGTAAACCTTCTCCTTAATCTCTTTCGCTAATTTCCTTATTTCTGAAGAAGATATTCTTTGATTTGTATTCCCAACTCTTTTATAAACATAATTTTTGAAAAATACAGGTTTTTCTCGAGACTCTTTAGTAATTATAAAAATTATTTCTTTTTCATCAAGTTTGTGAATTTTTATCTCAGGAAAAATTTGTGGATCAGTATTTCTCTTTATATATTCTGCCAATTCCATAATTGTCCTTTTGCCAACTTGAACTCCTTTAATTTTTCTTTTATCAGAAATTCCAACAAGGATATTTCCTCCTTTAGAATTTGAGAAAGCAGATATCGTCTTCCCAATTTCATCTTTTAATTGTAAAGATTCTTTAAATTCTAAAGCTTCAGATTCATCCTGGTTAATAAATTCTTTTAAATGTCTACTTGTTTCCATTTTTCAATTGGAAATTCTTTTATCACCCACTTAAATTTCATTTTCAGAAAGAAATTTAGATTTTCTGAGCTTATCCCGAATGGGAGATGTTAGAATTTCATCCAGTGCTCCTCCCGCTTTCAATTTTTCTAACGAATCGTGATAAAAATTAATAATTAATTTAAGCATTTTGTATTGTTTTAATAAAGAAGAATGGACATCTATTGGGTCAAAGGCATTCTGATGTAGAAAATCCTCCCGTAAAGACCTGGCAATCTCAAGAGTTAGCCTGTTTTCAATAGAGAGAGACTCAATGCCTACCAATCTTGCTATCTCTAATAATTTGTCTTCCTCCTGTAAAATTTTCATCGCCATGTTGCGCAGTTCAAGAAAATCCTCACCAATTTCAGTTTTTAGAAAATCCTTTATGTTATCTAAATAAAGAGAATAACTTGAAAGCCAGTTAATGGCTGGGAAATGTCTTTTATATGCCAATTTATCCTCTAAACTCCAGAAAACCTTGACTACCCGAAGTGTTGCCTGAACAACAGCATCAGATAGATCGCCACCTGGTGGGGAAACCGCTCCAACCACAGATAAAGAACCTGTCTTTCCATCATTAGAAGGATTTTGCAACTTTCCCAGTGTTACCACTCTTCCTGCCCGCTCATAAAATTGAGCAACGCGCATCCCTAAATATGCAGGATAACCCTCTTCGCCAGGCATCTCTTCAAGCCTTCCTGAAATTTCTCTTAATGCCTCAGCCCACCTTGATGTGGAATCAGCCATTAAAGCAACATCGTAACCCATATCTCTATAATATTCTGCCAGGGTAATTCCTGTATATACTGAGGCTTCTCTAGCGGCAACAGGCATATTAGAGGTATTGGCTATAAGTATACTTCTTTCCATTAAAGATTTGCCTGTCCGTGGGTCGCAAAGTTTAGGAAATTCAATTAAAACATCAGTCATCTCGTTTCCACGTTCCCCGCATCCAACATAAACAATGATATCTGCATCAGCCCACTTGGCAATCTCGTGGAGCACCACAGTTTTTCCAGACCCAAATGGTCCAGGAATACAAGCCACTCCACCCTTTGTCACTGGAAAGAAAGTATCTATTACCCGCTGACCGGTCACAAGGGGAACAACAGGTGATATTTTTTCTTTACATGGCCTGTCCTTTCTCACAGGCCACCTCTGCACCATTGTAATATTCTCCCTGCCTCCATTTTTCAACCTGACTTTTGCAATAACATCATCAACTGAAAATTTCCCATCACTTATTTCCTCCACCACTCCTTCAATGCCAGGTGGGAGTAAAACTCGATGGGTAACCACTGATGTTTCCTGAACTTCACCCAATATATCTCCCTGTCCGATTTTTTCATTCTTCTTTGCTTTACTTTTAAATTCCCACTTTTTCTTGCGGTTTAATGCATCTGCCTCCACGCCACGAACAATGTAATCGCCTGTTTTCTCTCTGAGAATATCTAACGGACGCTGAATTCCATCATAAATAGAACCAATCAACCCCGGACCTAATTCCACGCAAAGTGGTTCATCAGTTAAAAATACCGGCTCACCAGGACCAATCCCGGTTGTCTCCTCGTAAACCTGAATTGAAGCATGGTCAGCTCTTAACTCAATAATTTCACCAATCAATCGGGGAATGCCAACCCTGACCACATCATACATCTTTGCCCCTTCCATTTTATCTGCAACCACTAAAGGTCCTGAAACTTTGATAATCCTGCCCTCTTTCATTTATAGATTCCTTTCTCTTTGATATATTTTTCTACTTTTACTGGAACAAGAGCCTTAATTGTTTTCCCATTTTTAATCCTCTCTCTAATTTCAGTTGAAGCTATATCTACCCCACGCATCTTAACTTTAATAAAATTTTTAGTATAGTCGGGATATTCTGCATCTGTGTATCCCGGACGATTGACCACAACAAACCTGCAGCTCTTTAGCAATTTCTTATAATTTTTCCATGTGGGAATTTCGGGTACAGTATCTGCCCCGATAATGAAATAGATTTGAGATTCAGGATAAAGTTTTTTAATAATACGCACTGTATCAATTGTCCAGGATTTTCCTTTTCGTTTTAATTCTATGTCAGAAATGGAAAAGCAAGGGTTATTTTTTATAGCAAGATTCACCATTTCAAATCTATCCTGTGGAGAAGGTAGATTGCTCTCCTTTTTATGTGGTGGATGCGCAGATGGAATAAAAATTACCTTTTTCAGGCCAAGAACATTCGCCACCCTTTCGGCAATCCTTAAATGCCCGCGGTGAATTGGGTTAAATGTTCCGCCCAGCAACCCAATTTTATTCATTGTCTTACCTGTCCATTCCCGAATATAATGTATTTTGTTGTAGTAAGTTCCCTTAGTCCCATTGGACCACGTGCATGTAATTTCTGTGTGGAAATACCGATTTCAGAACCCATACCAAACTCGCCGCCATCTGTAAATCGGGTTGAAGCATTTACATATACTACTGCAGCGTCCACCTGACGTAAAAATTCCTGTGCAGTTAGATAATTATTGGTAATAATAGCCTCAGAATGTTTTGAGCCGTACCGGCTGATATGCTCAATTGCCTCTTGAAGTGTATCTACTACCTTTACTGCAAGTATTAAATCAAGAAATTCATTATACCAATCTTCTTCGGTCGCCTTTTTAATTATGCGTTTTCTCGCAGATCCTTTTAGAATCCTGCGAGTATCAATACATCCTCTTATTTCTACTCCATAACCCCTGAGTTTTTCATAAACCTGAGGAAGATATTTATTCGCAATGTCCTTGTGCACAAGAAGCGTCTCTATGGCATTGCACACACCTGGACGTTGCACCTTGGCATTCAAACAAATTTCAATTGCCATTTTTAAATCTGCATCCTTATCCACATAGAGATGGCAATTTCCTATCCCTGTTTCAATAACCGGGACTTCTGACTCGCTTTTGACCAGATTTATTAATTCGGCACCGCCTCGAGGAATTAAAACATCAATATATTCATTTAATTTAAACATTATCTCTACACCTTCGCGATCCGAAGTCTCAACTATCTGGATACAGTTTTTTGGAATGCCTTTTTCCTCACTCGCCCTGGCAAGGGTGTGTGCAATTATGATATTTGAATTGAGCGATTCACTCCCCCCTCTAAGTAAAACACTATTGCCTGACTTCACACATAGGCCTATTGAATCAGCAGTAACATCAGGACGGGATTCATAAATAATGCCAACCAGTCCAAGCGGAATTCTGATCTTCAAAATCTGCAGACCATTTGGTCTTTTCCATCCAGCCACGATTTCCCCAACTGGATCATCAATGCTTGCCACTTTTCTTAACCCCTGCGCCATTTCTTTAACCTTGTCGATATTCAGAGTTAACCTCTCAAGCATTGGCCTGCTTAAATTCTTCTCCTCTGCAACCATCAGGTCTTTTTTATTTTCTTTTAAAATTTCCTCAGTTCTTTTTTCTATAGAGTCAGCCATATGTCTTAGAGCTTCGTCTTTTAATCTGGCTGATAATCCTGCCAAAATTTTAGATGCATCTTTTGCATCCCGTGCCATTTTTATCACGCGCGCCTTAACTTCCATTAAACCCCCTTTCAAAATTCAACAAAATAAATTAACTCTTCGTTTATTTTTTCTAAATCTATTAATACTTTTGCTCTTCTCGGTCTGCCATTTGAATTTCTAAAATCACTTTGAAATGAACCACATTTAACAAGAGTCTTATCTGTAATTTTTATGAAGGAAATTTGCTTTAAAACAAACGAAACTTTTCTCAATCTTGACCATGCACCCCTTTTTATTCTTTCAATTTCATATTGAGATTTCCCACCCTTTAAGGATTCATGCCATTTTTGAAAAGTTCTATTTTCATCATTATATAACACTTCTCCAATAGCAAGGATAAGGCCAACCTCTCTATAATCCTTAATTCCCCCTGCGGTTGCTTTACTGTCATTTACAATGATTTGATGACTACTTGTATTCATAGCATGCGCCTTAAAATCCCAAGGAATATTTTTAAAACTATCAAATTTAACATTTCCGTATTTAGGGCCGGGAATCTCCATAATACTTTTTAAATATTTCTCACATAAAAACTGAAAATAAAAACCCATCCATTCCATTTGCTGCCATTGATTGTAGTCATCCTTTTTCATTTCCAAAATAGCCTTTTTACCATTCCACAATTTGGGAATATGTTTCAACTCTTTTGCGATTCTTTTAGCATTATCCAGAAAACTCATTTTATTCCACCCCCTACCTGAATTAAAATCAAATAAAGACATTTGACTAATTTTTTCTTCTTCCTTAATTCTATACAGGTTCTTTTGTAATCTTTCGCGAGCAAAATCATAATATTCTTTTACAATTTCGAATCCAATATATTGTCTATTAAGCATTTTGCTCACTACCGCCACTTGCCCTGAACCAAGAAAAGGATCCATAACAACATCACCCTCTTCGCTAGAATATTCTAATATTTTCTTTATCAACTCAGCAGGAAGTTTAGTGGGAGTCTTTACATCTCCATTCCAATACTCTCTATTAATCACCCAAACATCTTCTTTATCCCTATAATGTAAACTACCATTATTTTCACCTCTTTCCTCTTTGTTATATCGCGAGTAAGGAAAAAATTTCCTTTTTTCATCGTTCTTGCATACATAAAGACAGTGGTAATGAGATGAAACAAATTTTCTTTTTGTTACTACGCCAAATTGATATTTCCAAACTATATGGTTAACGGTAATAAATCCTACTTCATCAAGAGCCATTAAAATATCTTTTAGATTATTCCATCCGGAGAAAACATACATACTGCCTGATTCTTTTGATACCCTATAGACCTCTTTTATCCAATTTAAAGCAAAAGAATAATATTCTTCCTTAGGAATTTCTTTATAACCCTCTAAAACTCTCGATGCTGTTCTATTATAATTACTTCTCTTCGCCTTAAAATCTATTGCAAATGGAGGATCAGTTATAACAAGGTTAATTGTATTGTCTGGAATCAATTTCATCCCTTCTATGCAATCCATATTATAAATTGTGTTGCACTTCATTTTTTCCATTTTATTTCTCTTTTTTAAGATACTCGTCAATTGCTCTGGCTGCCCTTTTTCCAGCACCCATTGCCTCAATCACAGTTGCAGCTCCGGAAACAATGTCACCCCCAGCAAAAACTCCTTTTATAGAAGTCTCACCTGTAAGAGACTTTGCAATTATGTTTCCATGTTTACCAATTTTTAAACCCTGCGTTTTCATTGGTAAGAGCGGATTTGGTCCCTGCCCTATTGCTACTATTACAGTATCAATTTCCATAGTAAACTCTGACCCCTCAATTGGAATAGGTCTTCTCCTTCCACTTTGGTCGGGTTCACCTAATTTCATTTTTATACATTTCATTGCTTTCACCCAGTTTCTTTCGTCGTCAACAATTTCTACTGGCAACGTTAGCAGATTAAATCTGACCCCTTCTTCCCTCGCATTCTCAATTTCCTCAATCCTTGCCGGCATCTCTATCTCAGAACGCCTGTACACAATCCAGACCTCTTTTGCACCTAATCGCAAAGAGACGCGAGCAGAATCCATGCTAACATTCCCTGCACCGATTACCGCAACCCTGTTGCCAATTTTCAGCGGTGTATCATATTGAGGAAATTCATACGCCTTCATCAAATTTACTCTTGTCAGAAATTCATTTGCAGAATAAACACCGTTTAAATTTTCTCCTTTTATACCCATAAAATAAGGGAGTCCTGCACCTGTACCTATAAAAATTGCCTTATATTCATTTTCCAGCATGTCTTTTAAAGTAATGCTTTCCCCTACAAGTGTGTTGACCATTATTTCCACACCCAGTGACTTAATATAATTAATTTCTGCATCAAGTATATGTTTTGGCATACGAAATTCAGGAATGCCATATCTAAGTACACCACCTGTATTATGCAAAGATTCAAAAATTGTTACTTTGTAGCCCATCTTTGCCAAATCAGCAGCGCAGGTTAAGCCAGCTGGACCAGAACCTATCACCGCCACCCTGGGACTGTTACTATTTACGGACGAAGTCGTCGGGGCACCCGCCGAGGCGGGTCGGGGACTGTCCCCTTTTTTCTCTAATTGCCAGTCTGCGACAAACCTTTCCAATCTACCTATTGCTACAGGCTCAAGTTTTTTCCCTAACGTACAAACCTTTTCACACTGCATTTCCTGAGGACACACCCTTCCACATACAGCAGGAAGGTTATTTTTTTCCTTGATTATCTCAATAGCACAAGCAAAATTTTTCTCTTTGATTGCTTTAATGAAAGATGGAATATCAATCTCGACAGGACAACCAGCTTTACATGGCGCCTTCTTGCACTGAATACACCTCTCTGCCTCCCGAACTGCCTGTTCTTCAGTATATCCCAGCGCAACCTCATTAAAATTGTGAATCCTTTCAGCAGGATCCTGCCTGGGCATCTGTTGTCTTTTATTCATTATTATATCTTTCCAGAGAAATTTTTTCTTCTTCAATAAAACGGTTATTTCGCAATATCAACTCATTAAAGTCCACAAGATGCCCGTCAAATTCGGGACCGTCCACACAGGTGAATTTAGTCTTATTTCCTATGGATACACGACAACATCCACACATTCCTGTTCCATCGAGCATAATCGGGTTTAAACTAACAATTGTTTTTATCCCAAAAGACTTTGTTACAGCGCACACATTTTTCATCATAATTAAAGGTCCAATTGCCCAGACAATTTGTGGACAAAAACCCTGTTCAAACATCAGTTTTAAAGGTGTGGTAACAAAACCTTTTTCTCCTTTAGACCCATCGTCAGTGGTAATTAGCAATTTATCACTTATTCCGCTCAGCTCCTCTTCCATTATCAATAGCTCTCTGGATTTCGCACCCAAAATTGTAGTGATTCTGTTTCCTATTTTCTTCAGACTCTTAAGAATTGGATATACAGGTGCAGCACCAACACCTCCTGCTATGCCAAGAACCTCCCCGTATAATTCAATCTCACTTTCTTTTCCAAGTGGTCCAAGAACATCCATAATTTCGTCATTTTCATTTAACTTTGCAATCTCTATTGTACTTTTTCCTATTTCCTGAAAAACAATCTTCACACTCCCGCTTGACGGTTCAGCATCAACTATGGTCAGGGGAATTCTTTCTGCCTTTTCATGGAGACGCAGAACAAGAAATTGCCCTGGTTTAAATTTGTTAGATACCAATGGCGCAGAAATCTCAAATGATTTTATTCCTGGTGCCAAAATTTCTTTTTTTAGAATTTTATATCCCATTGGAGTTCTTTCTATAATATTCTATCTGGCGGAGTACTTCCCTGTGGAAGCAATTTTCCATTTTCTTTCAATTCTCTAAGTTCTGTGAGTATTGGTGCCCAGTACTGCCGATCTCTATGACGAGATTCTTCTATTTCCAGCGCTATTTTTTTTGAAGCTAATTTAAAATATTTTTCTTTTTTTTGCTGACTATCAATAAATTTTAAACAATATGATAAACAGGGACGTTGAAGAAATCTGGCAACTTCGCGCGATGCTCTGTGTCTTTCAAAATAATAAAGAATATCATCCAGATTATAACTGTTAGTCAAAATCCATTCCCAATCCTTTAAACTTATTTTTTTAGTACTTAGTTTTTCGTACTCAACACGCACAAGATTAGAAATTACTGGATAATCTTCCAATCGCCTCGTTTTTTTTATTTCAACAAGAGCACGTAATCCTATTACTTTTATTTTTCCCAAGCAGGCTTTCATAGAAATAGCTTTTTGCCATGAAATATCAAAGGTTGATAGCCGTGGTAAAATTCCTAATACATCCAGAAACCACGACAATTGCTCCCTTTTTGTTGGTGGAAATTCAAAATGAAATCCGTGTCCTTTCAGAATAAGTTCAAGTGTAATAGGTGGGGTTAATTTGTATACCCTGCCAGCAAATTTTCTAAGCAATTTCATTAGTTTTTCCCAGTTTTCTTTTTCTGGTGCAACCCACAAATCAATATCTTCAGAAAACGTAGCAGCACCATATAAAATTGCAGCTTGACCACTTATAATCATATATTGCACACCAAACAAATCAAGTGTGCGGAAAAAGTTTTGCATCATGAATTTTCCTTATATTTTTAAGTTGTTTCCTAAGGATCCATGAATGATGTAACCGCTGTGCCGGGGAAAAATGCTGCCAGATGGTTCGTTGATAAGTTTGAAATATCTCCTCATCTAATTTAGGTCTATTCCTTTTTTGCATAATATTTATTTTACCTCGATAATTCTCTCACCAGTGGTGTAGTTTTGGCTCTGGATTGGTTTATCTCTGAATGCGCTTGATTGATACTGCCTTGCCTGAAATAGAATCCACTTCAATCAGAACTGCATTAAATTGTGCTTCACCTTTTGCCACTTCAAATCGAATAGGAATCTGTGTCAGGAATCTCCTTATGGCAATATCTCTTTTTATTCCAATCACCGAATCCCTGGGACCGGTCATTCCTACATCTGTAATGAACGCAGTTCCGCAGGGCAAAATCCTCTCATCAGCAGTCTGAACATGAGTATGGGTACCGACCACTGCACTAACCGTTCCATCGAGGAGCCATCCCATTGCAGATTTTTCTGAAGTGGCTTCACCGTGCATATCAACAATTATTACAGAAGTTTCTTCTCTAATTCTTTCGATTTCTTTCATGCCTGTTCGAAATGGACAATCTATCTCAGAAAGAAATGTCCTTCCCATCAGATTTACAATGCCTGCTTTTATTTTGTTCGATTCAATAATAATACTGCCATTACCAGGCACATCCGGTGGATAGTTCAATGGCCGCAATAATCTGGGCTCAATTTTTAGAAAATCAACAATCTTCTTTTCTTTCCACACATGGTTGCCGGAGGTGATAACATGGATTCCGGATAAAAATAATTCCTGTGCAATTTCCTGTGTAATACCCATTCCTCCAGCAGCATTCTCACCATTGGCTATTATCAGGTCAATTTTAAGTTCATCTCGCAACTGGGGAAGCATTTGCGAAACTACATTTCTTCCAGGCTGGCCAAAAATATCTCCGATAAATAAAATTTTCATTATTTAGCGTATTCAGTAACTCTTGTTTCCCGTACGACCGTTACTTTTATCTGCCCGGGATATTGAAGTTCGCTCTCAATCTTTTCTGCAATTTCCTTTGCTAACTGAGAAGTTCTCTGGTCATTTACTATCTCTGGAATGACTATAACGCGGACTTCTCTTCCCGCCTGAATAGCATAAGCTTTTTCAATACCAGGAAATCCCTGGGCAACTTGCTCCAGATTATTTAACCTTTTCATATAGGATTCAAGAGTTTCTTTTCTAACGCCTGGCCGAGAAGCGGAAATTGCATCCGCCACCTGAACAAGAACTGCCTCAACAGTCTTTGGTTCTTCATCTTCATGATGGCATGCGATTGCGTGGATAACAGATTCTTGCTCCTTGAATTTTCTGGCTAATTCCAGTGCAATCTGGACATGCGTACCCTCCACTTCATGGTCCACGGCCTTACCAATATCATGGAGTAAACCCGCTCTTTTTACAACAGAGACGTTTGCTCCAAGTTCTGATGCCATCATCCCGGCCAGATATGCAACCTCCTTACTATGCTGCAGAACATTCTGTCCATAACTTGTGCGGTACTTGAGACGCCCTACCAATTTTATTTCTTCTGGATGGAGATTTTGTATACCCAATTCAAGAGATGCTTTTTCTCCCTCTTCTTTTATTGAATTTTCTAATTCCTGACGCACCTTTTCTACAGTTTCCTCAATCCTGGTCGGCTGAATCCTGCCGTCGGCAATAAGTTTTTCCAGGGTTAAACGTGCAACTTCTCTTCTCGTGGGGTCAAATCCTGAAAGCACAATTACGCCAGGGGTGTCATCAATTATGAGGTCAATTCCTGTTGCAGCTTCAATTGCCCGGATATTTCGGCCTTCCCGTCCAATAACCCTGCCTTTCATTTCATCCGGCACCTGAACCACAGACACACTCATTTCTGTGGTCTGTTCCACAGCGTTGCGCTGTATTGCCAACCCTATAATTTCCTTGGCTTTTTTGTCTGCAGTTTCACGCGCCTTTGTTTCAATATCCTTGATTATTCCATTTGCCTCTCGACGAACCTTACTCTCTAAACTGACTAACAGCATTTTCTTTGCTTCCTCAACAGTAAGGCCGGCTATCCTCTGAAGGTCCTTTCTCTGTTCTTCCTGGACACGTTCCAGCTCTTTTTCTTTTTCACTTACTACTCTCTCCCGCAACAATATTTCTTTTTCCTTCTTCTCAAGAATTTCCACCTTGCGGTCAAGGCTTTCTTCCCTGGTAATGAGCCTGGATTCTAAATGTTGCAGTTCTATTTTCTGAGACTTGCTTTCCTTTTCAAATTCATCCTTTTCCTTTTGCAATTTTTCTTTTGATTCAAGAAACACCTCTTTTTTCTGAATTTCTATCTGCTTTTTTGCATCAGAAATAATTTTTTGAGCATCTTCTTCAGCAGATTTAAATTTAATTTTTGCAACATATCTACGATAGATATACCCGATTCCAAAGCCAACAAGGAAAAGGGCACCCATTGTAACAATCAGAGTGTTTGTCATATTAATCGCCCTCCCTCTATTCTTTCGTGATGATTATTCGTCTTTCCGTAATAATCTTGCTAACCTTAACATCATGTTCTTCCAGGGGCAGCACTGCAATAACTTGAAAATCATAAGCCAGTGCTATACGTGGCACACCCACTGGAAGATTCCTCAGAAAATGGTCATAAAATCCTTTACCAAAGCCAAGTCGCCCGCACTTTTCGTCAAATCCAACTCCAGGAATTATCACTAAATCAATATCTTTAGAAGAAATTTTTCTTATGTATTTCTTCTCTGGTTCTGGAATGTTAAACGCTCCAATTCCCAATTCTCTACCGTAATCCTTCAGAATTGACAATGTCATTTTTTTCTCCTTGACTTCAGACACAGGAACTACAATTCTCCTGCCAATCTTAATGGATTCTTTGACCATTCTCTCTGTATCAACTTCATCTGGAGTAGAAAGGTAGAACATCACTGTCTTCGCTTCTATAAATTCCGGTAGTGCCTTCAATTTTTTCCATATTACCAAACTTTTCTTTTTTCTTTCCTCTTTAGATTGCCTTCTTCGCATTTTCAACAATTTCTCTCTAATTTCTTTTTTAAAATTTTTTCTTTTCACCTTTCACCTGCAACTTCTTTCATTCCAATCTGACCGCGATATAAACTGCTGCGTTTCCTCTTTTTATAAAAAAGAGTATATTTTTACCTGACAGTCTCACAGCTTTCTCAAAATCAGAAACATTCCTGACTGCCTGCTTATTTATCTCTACAATTATATCTCCCTCCATTATCCCTGCATTCTGGGCAATACTACCATCCTCAACCTTCACAACAAGGACCCCTTCACTGTGGTTCTGAAGAATCAAGCCTAATCGTGAGATCTTTGCTTCTTGGGGTGATTCCCTGGATTCTTCTCCGCCTGAAGCAGACCCTAACTTTATCCGAAGGAGTATTTCTTTGTTTGCACGGATGACTTTGACGTGGACAGTCAAACCAGGAGGTGTTTTGCCTGTAGCGCGCTGTAAATCCGCCGGTTCCTTAATATCCTTTTCATTGAACTGAATAATAACATCGCCTCTTTTTAACCCCCCTTTTTCTCCTGGACTACCAGGGAGGACATCGCTTACAAGTACTCCTCTCTTACTTTCAGGAACATTGAATGATTTTGCAAGTTCCTGCGTTATTTCCTGAATTTTTATTCCGAGGTATCCCCTGACCACTTTTCCATGTTTAATAAGGTCGGCTAAAACCTCTTTTGCTTTATTTATTGGAATTGCAAAACCAACTCCTACAAAACCGCCGGTTGGAGTAAAAATTGCTACATTTATCCCCATGACTTCTCCATATATGTTTATCAGTGGACCACCGCTATTTCCAGGATTTATTGAAGCATCGGTCTGAATTAAATCCTCATAATTCCGATTTTCAATCGAAACATTCTGTCGCTTTGCACTTATTACACCTACGGTAACCGTGTGTTCTAATCCAAAAGGACTTCCGATTGCAATTGCCCATTCTCCAACTTTTATCTTGTCTGAATTACCTAACAGCGCAACTGGAAATTTATTCTGTCCTTCAATTTTAATAACTGAAATGTCGGTGCGCGGATCGGTTCCAACAACCACCCCCTTATATATCTTTCTCTCTCTGCCATCACCTATTGTAACTTGAACATCTTTTGCTCTCTCAATCACATGATAATTTGTAAGCACATATCCTCGCGAATCAATGATTACTCCAGAACCAACGCTGCGAGATTTTCTGGTTTCCCACTCCGGAGGAAAGAAATGTTTAAAAAATTCTTCAAGTGGGTCTCCGCTGAAAGGTGAACGAAATTTGAAAGAAAGTGCTCTACTCTTTTCAATTCTTGTCGCTGAAATATTTACTACCGCTGGTTTTATATTTTCAGATACCTGTACAAAAGCACTCTGAAGGTCAATTACCGGAGTTGGCGGTGTTATCCTTTGAGGTGTTGTCCACTCTTTTTTACTTTTCATCTTGCAAGAACTTCCCAGGAAAAGTAATGAACAGATTATCAAGAAGATTGTTAATTTTTTAAAATTGACCATCCTCACATTTCTCCTTTCAAAAATTATAAATAACATCTTTAATACCTAAATTTTACCCCTATTTTATATTTATATTCTAATTCTTCATTTATGTCTACAGCAGAATTATAGGAATCAAAAGCGCTCCACACCCCTGTTCCAAAAAGACCTATTGCACCTAAAAGAATTCCAAATTGATTATTGGAAAACGTTGCTAAGAGACTAACACCACTTATTAAATATGCAATAACCGCTTTGTGCGGTTGATAATTATAAATCTGCCCGCCACCAAATGTAGCCATAGATAATAAACAGGCAATCGCGGGGTCCCGCCTTTCCATTTTAAAAAGAAGAATGTTATTTATAGCTTTAATAGGCTCGGTTTCAATTATAGTTACTCGGCGTAGCAAAACTTCTTTTTCAATTTTAGGAGTACTTACTTTGTAACGGGACGAAATTTTTTCTATTGCTACAATAATTTCATCTCTTAGCATAGGTATTTGAGTTTGAATTTTTATAAGGTAGGGGATAACAGTCGTATCGCCTAATTCAGATATTTTTCTTACAGCATCAATTCGTTCCCATACATCTGACCATTTGTCTATATTCCCAGCGACATTTAGAAGATTCTCAAATTCTTTAGATAATATTAATATATCGCTACGATTAATATCTACCATGTCCTCCTTGGTTTTTATTGTTATAGTATCTTCGGTTACACTAATAATGTTTCCTGATATTATTGTCCCGTCTTTAAGACGAAATGTTTCTGCTGCGAACGCTGAAGTAGAAAAAACCACAACTGAAATTAAAATAAAAATTAGCTTTTTAATCATTTGAATTTCTTTTGCTAAGAATTGTTTTCCAGGATTTTGGACTAGAAAGTCTAAAACCTTTTGAGTATTTGTAACAATTAACACTTCATCCATAATTTTCTCTCTATGTTCAGAATATTGAACCTATGTTCATTATATTGATATTTGAATTAAAGTTAAGTTTTTTTCTAAACCTTCTTTTGTATTTTGTTTAATACTTACTTACAAATTACTACCTACTCAAAAAATATTTTAATAATAAGGAGAAGGCGGTGAGAGCGACTTTTTCCTTTATCTGTGTCCTTTCACCATAAAAATTGAATTTTTCAACAGTTGTTCCCTTATGCGTTGATAGTGCGATGTAAACCAAACCTACAGGTTTATTCTTTGTCCCTCCTGAAGGGCCTGCAATACCGGTTATACCAAGTCCTATGTCCGTATTTGTCAAAGTTCTTATTTCTTCAGCCATCCTCCCAGCTACAGAACTGCTTACCGCTCCATATTTCTTCAAAAATTTTGCAGGCACATTGAGAATTTTCCTCTTCATTTCATTACTATAACTTATCACGCTACATTTAAAATAATCGGATGCTCCCGGTATATTTGTAATCAAATTTGAAATTAATCCTCCGCTGCAGGATTCAGCAATTGACAATGTTTGTCCTTTTTTCCTCAAATAATTTCCAACAATTTCCTCAAGATTTTCATCTTTTCTACTAAAAATATAATTTTTAAATCTTTTAAAAATTTTGGACTCAAATTTACTTATAATTTTATTTGCTAAATTTTTATTTCTTGCTCTTGCACACAATTTTATATCAACATACCCAGGGTGTGCCTGAAATCCAATTTCAAATTCCCTCGTATTTTTTATATCGTTTAACCCTTCTTCTATAGATGACTCGCCAATTCCATAAGTCCTTAAAATCTTGCGAATAACAATAGGTGAATTTCTTAATTTTTCTTCTAATGTGGGGATTATTTTTTCAAACATTGGTTTCATTTCTCTTGGAGGACCTGGCAATACAATAATCAATTTGTTTCTGTATTTGAGCAAAAAACCAGGTGCTGTTCCAACAGTATTTTTTAATTCTTTTGCTCCTGCAGGTAAAAATGCCTGTTTAATACTGATTGATGGAATTTCAACTCCTCTTTTTTGAAAAAAAGATTCAATATTCCTGAACAATCTACGGTGAAACTTGAGTTTCTTTTTCAATAAATCCGAAACTGCTTCCCTGGTTACATCATCCCTTGTAGGACCTAACCCTCCAACTATTATTACAATCTTTGCCCGGTTCAATGCTGTTTTAAACGATTCCTTTATATCTTCAACTTTATCAGGAACAGTCGATTTAAATACAACCTCTACTCCGATATGACTTAACTTCTTTCCGAGATATGCAGCATTTGTATCAACAGTATCTCCGATTAAAATCTCATTCCCAATTACTATAAGCGCTGCTTTCATACCTTCCTTATTTAAAACAATTCACAATTCAAGACCTGACACCTTTTATTTTCATCATCGCGTTTACAATGCTACATCCTCAAGGGTCACTTTTCTGAATACATCTTTGTCATCGCCAAATTTCTTTACTGCATCAAGTATTTCGACGCCTGCAATACGTCCTTCTGAGTCATAGTCAACTGCAACACCCTCAGTAACGTGCTTTGTTGTTACTGTGGCCTCTATGAAGTGAATATATAAAACATCTACTTCTGAATCGTAAGTTATCCTCATTTTTGCCTTTGATGTTGTAATCTATACCTTCTGCAGAATCTTCTTTTCGTGGCGTTTTAACTTTAAACCTGCTTCCTTAAGGAATTTCCCAGACTCTTCGTGGATTCTTTTGACCCTCTCTTCAGGAGTCAGGTATTTCTCTTCTTCATAAATCTTTTCCATTATTTCATGAATCTCTCTCATTGCTTTTGGCTCTTTCATGGCTCAATCACCTCCTGAGGTGAACAGATTTCTATTTCAGAATAGTCCAATAATTTGCTTACTCCATTCACTTCTGTCCTTGTTTTTAGTTTAACAATATGCTGAAAATTCCAACTTACAATTACATCTATTTCGTTTATTACTGCCGTTGCAATATGGATGGCATCCCCACGATATTTTTCAGGTATTATCCCCTCTCTTATGTATCTGTCAGCCAATGTTTCTACCTCTAAGTTAGTCTCTAATATTTGAGGGGAAGTTTTGCGCACTAAATCCTCCATCTGGGATTTCCTTGGTTGGGATGCCCTACCTATTTCTCTTGTAACTTCCTCGGAGATAAAAATTCCTTCAGCTTGGTCTGGTAAAATTTCAAAAAGTCTTTCTGTGATTTCTTTTTTATCCTGAGCATCATCGGCAAACATAAAGTTGAATATACTTGTATCAAAATAATATTTTTTCTTTCTCAATTGTGCCTCTTTCCTTGTTTCTGTGGTTCTATTTGCACAAACACATATTGAACGCCAGAAATAATTGTAACCAACAAGATAATCATCATTATTAAATAAGTAAGGTTATGCTGAGTCTCTAATTTCAAAAGAGGCCCGCCCTGATGTAACATCGAGGCGAGGCAAGGTATAAATAATATAATGGCAATTCCAAACATTTGAAATGCAGTCTTTGATTTAGCAAGAATTGTCGGTGAAAATTTCTCAACATTGCCCACCCTTAAAAGTGTCACTAAGAGCTCCCTTATCGCTATTAAAAGAACCATCCACAACTGGACTTCCTCAAGAATTATTAGTCCTGTCAAAACCAGAATCACCAATACCTTATCTGCAAGAGGGTCAAAGAACTTTCCGAATGGAGTACCCCCTCCCTGTATTCGTGCTATCTTTCCATCGAGGTAATCTGTCAATCCAGCCAAACAGAAAAGGATTGCGGAAAAGGTTCTGTAATGGGGGATACCGCTGATTAAAAGGAAAAAAATTGGGAAGGATAAAAATATACGGGATGCTGTAAACCAATTAGCAAGGTGGACTTTCATTTTCAAGACCATGTTTTTTAATAAGGTAACGCAGGATGCGAGGATTCAAATTTAATAATTTAGCCGCCTCTTTTTTCTTTTTGACCTTTGCCATCGTTTCATTGATAATCTTTTTTTCAAACTCGTTCACAAGCACTTTGAAATCCATATCTCCTCGGGCTGTGGCAAGTTCTTGATTGTCCAAAATAGAAGCGTCCCCTTTGCGGATCTCAGAAGGCAGATCCGTCATGGCAATTATCTCTTTCTCCTCGTCAGCTAATGCAATAACCCGTTCAATCAGATTTCCCAGCTCTCTGACATTCCCTGGCCAATGATATTCCGAGAGCAATCGAACAGCTTCATCCTCTATTCCCTTAATCCTCTTATGTAAAATTTTGTTATACTTCTCTATAAAATACCTGATCAGCAACGGTATATCTTCCTTTTTTTCCCGTAATGGACACAAATAAATTGGAATGACATTCAGACGATAGTAAAGATCCTCCCTGAATTTTCTTTCCTTCATAAGACCTTGTAAATCCTTATTGGTTGCAACAACTACTCTAACATCCACCTTTATGTCCCTGGTACCACCCACTCTTCTGAATTCCTTTTCTTCCAGAACTCTTAAAATTTTCACCTGTATAGATAAGGGTGTCTCCCCGATTTCATCCAGGAAAATTGTTCCCCTGTCAGCTACTTCAAAAAGTCCCTTTTTCGTTTCCGTTGCACCCGTGTAAGCGCCCTTCTCATGTCCGAATAACTCGCTCTCCAATAGCGTTTCCGGAAGAGCACTGCAATTGATAGTAACAAATGGAAATTCAGCCCTTTTTCCGCTGTAATGAATTGCCTGTGCAAAAAGTTCCTTTCCTGTTCCACTCTCTCCCTGAATGAGAACCATTGAATCAGTATTAGCCATCTTTTTCACAGAACTCAATACACCCTTTATTTCAGAGCTATTTCCAACAATATTGAAGAAATCGGATTTTTTCTTGAGTTCCTCGCGCAAGTAAATGTTTTCGTCCTGAATCCTTCTCTCTTTCAACCCCCTCTCTATTATAAGTGACATTTCTTCAAAATTGAAACGGTTGGCATCTTTTGCTATATAATCATATGCCCCTTTTTTCATAGCCTGAACAGCGGTTTTGATAGTTGGTTGAATCGTAAGGATTATTACAATGGTATCGGGTTTTATCTTTAATATTTCCCTCATAGATTCCAACCCGTCCATCTCAGGCATATTCAAATCAGCAATGGCCACATCCACCCCTTCCTTTGCAACGACTTCTACGCCTTTCTTTCCGTTTTCTGAAACAAAAACCTGATATCCCTCCTTCTCTAACATTACTGAAAGGGAATTTCGAATACCTTCATCGTCATCCATTATAAGAATGCTTCCCTTCATTTTTAACTCCGCTTTTCTTGAGGAAGGAAAATGGTAAAAGAACTACCCTTCCCTAATTCACTGCGAACCTCAATCCTTCCTTTATGGCCTTCCACGATACGCTTGATAATTGCTAACCCTAATCCGGTTCCATCTTCTTTAGTGGTATAAAATGGCTCAAAAATTTTGGGTATATTATCTGAAGAAATACCCAAACCACTGTCAGTAAACTCAATAACTATTTCTTCAATCTTGTTCTGGCGAGGGTTTGGGTTATCAACTTTAACAATTCGAGCGGATATCCTCAACTCTCCTCCATCAGACATCGCTTGAATTCCATTGAGGAGCAAGTTCATAAAAACCTGTTTCGTCTGTGCAGGGTCCACATTTATAAAAAGATCAGGAGGAACAACTTTTGTTATCTTTACCCTCTTAGATATGGGTCCGCTAAGCATAGAGAGCGTTTCATCTAAAATCTTATTGAGGTTACAATTGACAAAATTTCCTGTTTCTACGCGTGCGTAGGTCAAAAAACGAGTGATATACTCATCTAAATGCCTGGTCTCGCTTGCAATTATCTGGAGAAGTTTCTGGG
>MNUO01000121.1 GCA_001871015.1 Candidatus Desantisbacteria bacterium CG1_02_38_46 | reverse complement strand
TTTAGTCAATTCTGAAAAATTTAATTGCCCCTGGAGAATTCCCTGTCCAATAATCGCTCCCACAACTGCCTGTGAAACAGAAACAGGGATTCCAAATACACTCATTAATGTCACAGTAATTCCTGCTGCTAAGGAAATAATAAAAGCGGTATTTAATGTCTGGGAAGTTAAATTACCAAGTGTTTTAAGTCCTGGCATTCCACTAATTACTGCCCCTAAAAGGACAAAAATAGCAACAAGAATTGTTGCTTTGCGAAAACTGACCATATTTGAAGAAACAGCTGTTCCAAAAACATTAGCGGCATCATTTGCTCCCAGGCTCCATCCTAAAAATATTCCCCCCAATATTTGATAATTCACTAAACCATCCTTTTTGCTGCGATAATATTAATTCTATCTCCAACTTCTTCTGATAAGTCAGAAATACTGCCAATCTCAATCACGAGTTCTTTTAAAAGTATCTTTTGACCCACATCAATATCTGAAGAAAAAATTTTTTTAATAGCTCCCCTTTCTAACCTGTCAGAAGCACTTTCTTTTTTATCAATTTCATTTGTAATGTCCTTCACCTCTTTGATATTTTCAAACAATTTTCTTATTGCTCTTGCAAGATCATTAAATGCATCAAAATTGATATTAACGAGGTGGGAAAATTCATCCTTTAAGAATTCAGGGATTTGCAAAAATTCAGTTTGAATCTGATAAAGAACTGACTGAGCTTTATCAGGAACTCTATCTGTATTTTCCAATAATCCTAAAACATCGCCCCTCGATTCAGGAATTAAGGATTTCTCATAAAGTTCAATCTCAATTTCTCTGCGAATATCATCAGCAGAAGATTCAGCAATGTGAACTTTTTCAACAAGTTCACTAAAATTTTCACAGAGGCCTTTTTCAAAATAAACTTCTATTGTTTTCTTAAAACCTCCCATACTTTCCTCTATTTTTAAAAGATATCTTTCAAGCATCTTAAGCAATTTGTTCTGTTTCGTATAAAAAAATGGCATTTTCCCCTCCTCTCTTTATTGTGTCAGGTCTTACCCTGACACCTTTTTTGAATAGTATGCTCTTGCTGCAACCATCGCTGCATTATCAAGACAAAATTTAATTGGTGGAACAGACAATTTCATCCCATATTTTCCTGCTTCTGATCTGAAAAATGAGCGCAGCCTCTTGTTCGCTATCACTCCACCTCCAAGCACAATTCTATTAATTGCCTTTTCCCTTGCGGTTTTTATCGTCTTGTAGACCAGGGTCTGGACAACCGCCTCCTGGAACGACGCAGCGATGTCTGCCTTGTTAATCCTGGTTCTAAAATCTAATATCTTATCTCTTATATAATAAACCACTGCGGTTTTTAATCCACTGAAACTGAAATCATAAGAACCATGAAGGTAAGGACGAGGAAATTTAATCTTATCTGGATTTCCCCTTTTTGCCAATTTTTCTATCTGCGGACCTCCTGGATATGGAAGCCCTAACAATTTCGCAACTTTGTCAAACGCCTCCCCTGCAGCATCATCTCGCGTCTTACCTAAGAGTTCAATATCCTTATGTCCTTTTACTAAAAATAGACTCGTATGTCCACCTGAAACAACCAATCCTATAAACGGCATTTCCAATGTATCGCCCCCCTGCTTTCTTGCCCGCCGCCCCAACTCAAGGGGGGTGGTAGTGGCAGAGCTTGCTCTGCTTAAATTATCTAAGAAATTCGCATATAAATGAGCCTCAACATGGTCAACCTCGTAGAGCGGAAGATGAAACAAATATGCAAATGCTTTTGCTGTGCTGATTCCCACCAGCAATGAACCGATAAGACCAGGATTTGATGTCACTGCTAAAACATCTATTCTAGTCCACTTAATTCTTGCGCGCCTTCGTACCTCCTCAAGAATTGGGTTGATTAACTCTATCTGCTTTCTGGATGCAAGTTCTGGAATTACACCACCATACTTAGAATGAAACTTCACTTGAGAAGAAACTCCATTGGCTAAAATTCTTTTGCCATCCTCAACAATTGCAACTGCTGTTTCATCGCACGAAGTTTCAATTCCTAATATAATCATTTCACAATCTGTGAGGCAAAAACCAATTCAATACCCTCTGCCTCAAGTTTTGGAAGCTCTTCTCTTAATGCATAAGCAGTCCAGGTACGATTATGCCCGATTCCAATTGCCTCTCCATCCCTTTTTGCAATTTTTACAAGTTGCCAGAGCTGTTTTTTAATATAAGCGGTATCTTCATAGTTCTCCATATCAAGAAAAACCTTGCGTTTCCCTGTTTTCAACCCCATTTCTTTTGCCAAATTATAAGCAACGGACCTTCCAGTCGTGTAACTATCAACAAAAAACAATCCATTTTCCTTTATTTTGTTCAGAATTATTTTCATTATCTTGGTATCAGCAGTAACCACCGAACCCATATGGTTATTCACCCCATTTATATAAGGAATTCCTCTGATTCCATCTTCAACTTTTTTTTCTATTTCGTCCCTGCTCATCGACATTTTAATGACATTTACATTAAGTTCATTCCTCACGCCCTGAAGTGGAAGGTGAAGCATTACTTCTTTGCCAGATTGATGAGCAAGTTCTGCTGCTAATTTTGAATATTTAAGATAGGGTAGCACTGAAAATGTAATAGGAGAATTGATGTGCAAAAATTCATTCATCGCCTCTTTATTAAAACCAAAATCATCAATAATAATGGCAATTCTTGCTAAGGCAATTGTGCGCTCAAAGAGCAGCAGATGAGTAACAATCTTTCTTATGCCAATTGTTAAAGTGAGTCTTTTCCCATCAGAATTTATCTTAGAAGAAATAACCCTTCCTCCTTTTGTCTGGACGCCGATCTCGATAAGTTTATTACATTTTTCAAAAGAGAAGTCTCTGGATACCCTGAACTTCCTGGTGAAATAAATCCACTTCGTCTTACCCTGTATTCTCTCCTCATTATAGGTTTCCAGAAGGTCTTTTTCACTCAAACCCATCTCAAGTAATTTCTGGTTAATAACAGATTCCAGTTCCAGCGATTTCTTCATATAATCAATCCTGGCCCAGCGCGCCAGGAAGAAAATCACCAATCCCACCACAATTGCAATTAAAATATATCTTCCAATCTTCATCTTCTACCTCTTATTTCTCCTTTTCGTTTTCCCAATTTCTTTTAATTCCTTTTCTATTTGTTCAATAGTTGGAAGATTTTCTTTAAGATTTTCAGGTAATGCCTTAACAATCTTGGTTGTCCATCGAGCAACACCTATTGGCTTTTTTATTTCGCGCAATGCATATTCCACAATAAGGCGATTTTTTGATTTACATAATAAAAGACCAATGCTTGGTTTATCATCGGGATGACGCATTAAATCATCTGCGGCATTAAGATAAAAATTCATTTTACCTGCATATTCTGGTTTAAATGCCCCTGCCTTTAGTTCTATAACTATATAACAACGCAGTTTAAGATGATAAAATAACAAATCAATATAAAAATCTTCTCCACCAACTTCAAAATGAACCTGTTTACCAACAAATGAAAATCCAACTCCAAGTTCAAGAAGAAATTTTGTAAGATGGTCAATAAGTCCTTTTTCTAACTCCTGTTCTCTGGATTCTGTATCTAAAGTTAGAAAATCAAAAATATAAGGATCTTTGAGTGTTTGTTTTGCAAGGTCTGATTGCAATGGTGGAAGTGTTTTATCAAAATTAGTGAGTGCTTTACCCTGACGATGGTATAAATCATTTTCTATCTGCAGGACTAAAATATCTCGCGACCATCCATATTTAAGAATTTTTTGAGCATACCAAATCCTCTCTACAGGATCTTTTACCTGTTCAATAATAACAGCATTGTGACCCCAGGGAATTCCTGCCACAGAACGTGGTAGATTTTTACCATCTAATTCTGCCACAACCTGTGGCAGAATTTTAACTTCCCCAGTATATGCCAGATAAAATGCTCTCATACGCCAAATATTACGCGTAGAGAAACCTTTCATCCCAGGAAATGCACGCTGAAGGTCTACGGATAAATATTCAATAACTGATGCCCCCCAGCCATCTTTTTGTTGTCGTTCTACAACTTCACATCCGATATCCCAGTAGAGTTGTATTAACTCAAAATTGGCTGAAAGCGATGCTTTAATTTGAGCAGAACGAATACGTAATTTAAGTTTTTCAAGAAATTCTTTATAACCAGTGGGTAACCCTTTTAGAGATTGAGATACAAATTGTTTTGATGATTTTTCTATTAAACTATTATGATTTTTTTTATTTTTCATTTTTTTATCTTTAATCGCACCAGCCAGGGTTGCTTCGGCAACTCTCAACCATTAAATTCACCAAATGTTTTTCTACTTCCTTGGACTGACACTTTATTATATCGGTATGCCTTCCTTCTTTGTCAGCACCCTGAATTCCTTCATCAAACGCAGAGTTATCTTGCCAGGCATTCCCTCTCCGATAACCCTGTCATCTATTTTGACAACAGGGATAATCTCTGCAGCGGTGCCTGTCAGAAAACACTCATCCGCAGTGTAAAGTGCGTAACGGGTAAAAACTTCTTCTTTTGTCTTGATTTTCAACTTTATAGCTAATTCAAGCACTGTATTGCGCGTTATCCCGGAAAGAACGCCCAGCCATGTAGGAGGAGTAAAGAGGACACCGTCTCTGACTATAAAAATATTGTCTCCTGTGCACTCCACTACATAACCGTCTTTATTCAGCATAATTGCTTCCTGCATTCCTGCAAGATTCGCTTCAATTTTTGCCAGAATATTATTTAAGTAATTTAAAGATTTTATCTGGGGGTCAATAGCAGAAACGAGATTGCGGATAGTTGGAACAGTTATAACCTCCATTCCTTTATAGTAGAGTTCCCTGGGATACAGAGTTATTTTGTGTGTAATGATAAATACTGTCGGTTTTGGACACTTTTTGGGGTCAAGCCCTAAATCACCTTTCCCCCTTGTAACAACAAGACGAATATAAGCATTACTTAATCCATTTGCGCGAAGGGTCATCAAAACCGCTTTCTTCGTTTCCTTTTTATCAAGCGGGATTTTGAGCATAATCGCCCGGGCACTATCGTAGAGCCGATGGAGATGCTCATCAAGTTTAAAAACCCGTCCATTATATGCTCTGATTCCTTCAAAAACTCCGTCTCCATACAATAATCCGTGGTCAAAAACAGAAATCCTCGCCTCATCTTCATTAACCAGCTTTCCATCCAGATAAATTTTTAAGCCCATTATTACCTCCATTTTTACTGGCGCATCGCCTCTGCCGGCATAATTTTTGAAGCATAAATTGCCGGATAAATACTGCAGATGATAACAATTCCTAAAGCAAGTAAGGCAATCGAGAAGAAATCAGTCGTTTGCATTTTTACCGGTAACGATGAAATATAATAGACATCGCTGGGTAGCTTTATAAACTGATATTTTTGTAACAATTTGCATAAGAAAAATCCGAGAGCGCTTCCAATCGAAACTCCAATTAATCCCAGCACTGCTCCCTCAAATACAAAAATATTCCTCACCATTCTGGGTGTAGCACCCAGCGCCTCGATAATTCCGATTTCCCTTACTTTCTGCATCACGCTCATAACCATTGTATTGGCAATACCGAATCCAGCCACCAGTATAATTAAACCCAATAATATAAACATTGTTATTTTTTCCAGCTTAAGTGCTGAAAAAAGATTGCGGTTCATCTGGTCCCAGCTGCGCACGACATACGGATATTTCAAAGTACCCTGAATTATTGAGGCAATTTTGTTTGCCTGGTAAATATCTTTGATTTTTATTCCGATTGTCGTCACCTCATCGGTTTTAAGGCCGAACAATTCTCCAGCATCTTTTAACGAAATATATGCAATGCCCCTGTCGAATGTATAGAACCCACTGTCAAAAATACCTGCAACTTTAAATTCTTTCGTCTGCGGTGAGAATCCGGAAAATAAATTGCATTTGTCATAGAGTTTTATTCCAAGCCCTTTTGCCAGCTCCTTTCCAATTAACATTTCTCCTTTGTCCAGGGAAAATTTTCCCTCTCTGACTGTCTTGGGAAAACTGGTAACCTCGCCTTCCGTATTTGGGTCTATACCCTTAATCTCTACACCCAGAATGGTATTACCGCTTCTTATAATCCCCTGACCATTGATTAAAGGTGTAAGGTGTAAACTATGCACGCCGCGCGATGCACGAATTTTTTCAATTGTTTCTTCATACTTTATTGGCGATTTTTCATTGAATACGAAAATGTATGGTTGCAACCCGAGAATTTTATCTTTTAAATCCGCATCAAAACCACTCATCACTGCCAGAGTAATATTAAGCGCCGTTACACCGACGATTATACCTCCAACAGATAGTGTTGCACTCAAATTAACAAAGAATCCTTTTTTCTTGCGAAAGTGTCTCCAGACAACAAACCAGGTATATTTCATAAATGCTCCAATCCACCATTCTCGCCCCACTTTACTAAAGAGGAGTTATGGGGGGATTATTTCTCTGGTTTTAATTGTGGAAAAAGTATTACTTCCCGAATTGATAAAACATTTGCAAAAACCATAACCAGCCTGTCTACGCCAATACCAAGTCCACCAGTCGGTGGCATTCCGTGTTCAAGTGCCCGGACGAAATCTTCGTCAATCGTTCCACCTTGCTCTTCAAATCTCTTTCTTTGTTCTATGGGGTCATTCAATTCTGAATAGGCGTTGGCAATCTCCTCGCCACCGATGAATAACTCAAAACGCTCAACGAGGTCGGGATTATCTGGCTTTGACTTTGCCAGAGGAGAAGTGCTTACAGGATAATCAATCACAAATGCCGGCTGAATCAATTTTGGCTGTACAATTTTTTCAAAAATCTGATTGACAATTTCATCTTTGTTCTTACACTCATCAACATTTACATTTAATTCTTTTGCATATCTTCTCGATTCTTCTTCATTCATCTTGATAAAATCTTTTTGAGTAAATTCTTTAAGAATCTCATAATAAGGAGTTCTTTTCCAGGGAGATTCCAGATTGAGCTCATTTTCACCAAAAATTATTTTTTTCCTGCCAAGGGTCTTTTCTGCAGCATCCTTAATCAACCCCTCTGTCAAATCCATCACATCATTATAATCTGCATATGCAGTATAAACTTCTAACATCGTGAATTCAGGATTGTGTCGCGTGGAAATACCTTCGTTTCTGAAACTGCGGTTTATTTCATAGACCTTTTCCATTCCTGCAACGATGAGACGCTTAAGATATAATTCAGGTGCAATGCGAAGATACAAATCCATACCAAGCGCATTATGAAAAGTCTTGAATGGCTTTGCAGCTGCTCCACCTGCAATTTGATGCAGCATTGGAGTCTCAACTTCACTATAACCCTTACCATCGAGGAACTCGCGGATATATTTTATAACTTTAGCCCGCAGAGAAAAGATTTTTCTGACTTCTGGATTAGAGATAAAATCAAGGTATCGCTGCCTGAATCTGGTCTCAACATCTTTTAACCCGTGCCATTTTTCAGGAAGTGGACGCATGGCTTTAGTAAGAAAACATAATTTCTTAACCTTTATTGTCAACTCGCCTGTGCGGGTGCGGAATATACTGCCTACGACACCAATAAAATCACCAAGGTCAACCTTCTCATAGATTTTGAATCCATCTTCACCAATTATATCCAGACGAATATAGATTTGAATTTTTCCACTTCTATCCTGCAAATGGGCGAAAGCTGCCTTTCCGTGCCCGCGGACAAGCATAATTCTGCCCGCAACAGAAACGTCTTCTGCCGATTCTTCATTTTCTGCAAATTGCTTTTCGCCATATTTTTCAATTATGTCAGCAGCGCTATGGGTGGGTGAAAACCTTCTGCCGAATGGCTCCACTCCCATCGCCTTCAGCTCCTCAAGTTTCTTCTTTCTCTCCTTAATCAAATCCTCTTCCATTTTTTATCCTATATTGAATTTAATCGGAACACTTATCAATACATCTCATCATTATATTTATTGAGGATTTTAACATATCTTTTTGCGATGTATCCCAATCTTTACCTCTTCCGTGCATTTTTGGATTTCTAAATTTTAAAATTAAATCAAATCCTCCCCAAAAAAGATTGTCTGAAGTAAATTTATCTTCTCCAATAAAAATATCTTTAAAAATCTGATTCCAATTATCCTTTCTCTCTATTATCACTTTACAATCTCCCAGTGTAAAAAACTCAAAAAAATCTCTATCTTCCTGTTTTGCTTTTTCTGATGCCCTATTATACACATTAGATGGAACTCTTTCTGTGTACCAATTTTGTGATAACATCTCTAATTTATTTTTAATTAGATCCCTCAAGTTAATTTCTAAATTAATAATTTCTTTTTCATATTCCATAGGCTGGCTTTTAGCAAATAGAGTAAGCAAAGAAGGATCTTTTTTCTCGTTAATTGCTTCTACAAATTCCTCAGCAACTCCGCTTTTACCACCCTCACTCGTACATTTAAGTCTTAGCTCTTTCAAATCTTTGTAGTTATCTTTTGTGTAAGAAAGAGTAATGCCTAAATATTTATCTATATCGGATGGAATCGGCATATTAGATCTATATTGAGAAAATGCTGACATTATTCTTTCAAAAATAATAATCATTACGCTAACTCCTGTATTATGGAAAAAGAAGCCCTTTTTTTCATTTTCTGCGTATTTATTATTAATAATAGAAAAATAAGCGGATAGCGCTTTAGATACTTTCTCAACTATTTTATTTGAATCATCATCGTACAAAAGATTTTTTATGTTTCCTGCTGTCACGCTTTCAACTAATCTATTTCTCTTTATACTAATACACATTCCTGAAAGCTTTAATTGCCCTGGTTTCTTTTTACCGTAAAAGGGAATATATATTTTGTTCTTGAACGGGTCTTCTTCGTTTAATTTTTTAACAATTCGGGATATAATACCTTCTTCATCCGTTGGTCTCATTTCTCCTTGAAGGTCCCATATAAGATCAGAATCTACAGTCTTTTGCTCTGCATTTATATCTATAAATAACTTTGCTTGTTTATTTGTGTCTAACTTATCAAAAGCAACAACAGGAATTTTAGAATCTACTGTACTGTCGGAAAAAGCATATAATCTGTGTTGCCCATCAATTATCCAGCAACTTCTATAAGTAAATGGGAATGATAAGATCCCAAATTCCATTCCTTTTAACCAACAGTCTTGAGTTTCTCTTTCTATTTCTTTGAAAGGTGTAAATTTTGATTTTTCATTTAAAGAAATAATTATATTATTTGGGAAAAACCCTCCTTTCTTATTAACAAAATCGGTTATTTCTTTGATTCTTTTCTTTTTCAATATCCTTTGGTAATATTTTTCTTTGCCCACTTCTCTTCTTGCAACATAAGAAGCTTCAAGAAGCCTCCTTGGATCTATAAAAAATAAATAAGCAACATTATTTCTTAATTCTATCTTAAAGGCCGGTATTTTAATTTGATTTTCTACTCGAGGCAAAATCCCCATTTCTCCAAGTAAATTATATTTGGCATATTTTTTTATTGTTCTTGAAAGATGCTCATAATAATCAACAAATTCTTCCCACCATATTTCAATCGGAGGAGATTCCTTGGCAAGTTTACTGTTTTCTTCATTCAATAGTATGTTTTTTGCAGCGAGTATATACTTAACCTTAGAATATTTTTCATAAATCTCGTGTTTCCTAATACCGGTTTGAATAGAAGGAATACTACCCTTAAATCCCTTAAGTTTTTCTCTTATAGAACTTTTAATTTTTGTAGGGGCATAACATTCTATTACTAGAAGAGTATTCTCATGACCACCACAAACATCGATCTGCATTCCACCTATTTTAAAAGCTGGGCCTCCATTTACATCCTTAAACTCCATTTTATTAAGTAACTGCCTAATTCTTCCTTCAAACCTTGCTGCTCTCTTCTGAATAGATTCCTCTTCAATTTCATCCATATCCTACGCCTCCTTTATAAAAATAGTAGCAGCGTTCAATTATTAAGTATTTTGTTTTTATAATCATTCAAATGAAAATATTTAGACTTATCATAATAATCTTCGTTTTTTAATTCTACACACATAACTTCATCAAAATTTGAATCTAATAGACACTGATTTTCTTTGATAAGATTTTTAAATGCTTCTTTTTCGTTATTCCCTTTCGCAAAACCAACAACCTGACAATTTTCAATATCTGGGTCGGGTGATATCCTGTCAGGTTGATAAGTAAATCCCTCTTGGGTTATAAATATATAAGATCTCACAAATCCTCCTGATTTTACTTATTGCTAAATGTAATATTGTATTCTGTTTTATGCTCTACAAGACAACCTTCAATGGTTTCCAAAATCTTGCTAAATTCTTCCTATGGAATCATATTCCAATCCTCTTCCGAGACAGGTTCAATTTCCCAGCCAAAACCAAGATTGCTATTTCGTGCTGACCAATAGTAAGTTTTACCCTTAAGTTCAAACCTGCCACCTGCAAGCCAATCATCAAATTGGTCCCGGTGATATTTGGAATCAATAATTATTTTGATCATAACCTCTACTTTCCCCTTTCAATGATTCCAAATTGTTCTCGATAGTCATTATGTATCAACGCAGAGCTGTAAAGTTCTTTTAACTCTTTGTAAAGTCTAAACAAAAATTTATCTTTAAAGTTTCTGAATGGTGTTTGATTTATATATTGATTGAATAAATCTTTTTCTTTTGTGCTTGATCCTATAATAAAAAATCTGGTGGGGAATCTCCTTGGTATCTTTAATAATCTATCCAGTCCAGATTTTACTCTTGTTGTTTCTTCCACTTCAAAAGCATAAATTGGAAACAACCCGTAATCATCTTCATCAAACCATAGTGCATCTATTTCTCTAATCTTTGACAAATTAGGACCTTTGAAAATATCGGTGCAGTTAGCTACACTAACAAAGTCTCTTAATGGCTTCCTCTGGAAGTTCCTGATTGTTTGGTCATGCAGAGGTGCATAAGTTTCATAACCATAAATTTTCCCCAGCGTCAATAACATTCCCTGAGCAATTCCATGATCAATTTCTGGTTCTTCCGTAAATTCTTGTAGTTCAGCTTTTATAGGGACTTCTTCTAATAACTTGTAAACACCTTTCCCTAAAGGTTCAAAAATTTTGTATTGCCTTGCAACCCTTCTTATTGTGGCTTGCCAAGTTGGATTACTTTCAATCTTAATTTTTGCCCCAGGATATCCTTCCACTATCTTATTGATTTCAGAAAGATGGCCTTGACCACCTAATTCTAATAAAACATTTCTTACAATATCCTTCCAAGTGAATTTATCCTCTTTCATGATAAATTTCCTTCATTAGAGTTATTATATTGGATTATATTTGCATAAGGCGACCAGTTGCCTCTATATTCTCCGCTGTGAGTTGCCCAACTACCCCGCGACTTAAAACTCCAGACTGTTGTTTGTTCTTCTTTAAAATCTTTCGGATAAAGTGTCTTTATTTTTTTAGAAATATTCAGTGTACTGATATTAATTCCTTGTGATTTTGTAATAAGCCGCTCAATATACCTATAGGTAACCCCATATTTCTTGCCAATTTCTATATCAGGAGTTCCTTTTATCTTTTCTTGTAATATGATTACCTGGAGATCTTTTTCGTTTTTGAAATTAATTTTTTGTACAAGCATTTCTTCACCTATTTAATTCTACAATTTATCCGTATGTATCCGTGGCTCCCAAAATTATTACAGCAATCTTTTTTCTCCCTCAATCTTTTTTATGTCAGCAATATCCTGGCTGACTTCAAGACAGCCCAGATATTCGCCCGCTCTGGAGCGCACAAAGTAGAAGCGTCCCCTTTTTACTCAAACTTTGTGCCGCACTCGCCGCAGAACTTTGTTTCGGCAGGACTCTGTGCTCCGCACTTAGGACACTTAATTAAACCGAGAGTTGCACCGCAGTTATTGCAGAACTTGCCTTCTCCTGCGGGCTTGCCACACTCGGGACAAATTGTTTGTCTTCTGTCAACTTCTCCGGTAAAGACAGTGGTGCCTGCAGCTTTTGCTTTTATGTCTTCTACCATCTTTTCTGCCCTGGCAGATGCAACTTCCACCGATTCTCTGGGAGCACATCCTATGCAAAGAGTTGCCTGTTCATTCCAGTCGTTTTCGCAGACATATTTGGTACATTTGGGACAGCGGCGAAAATGTTCTTTGGCTTCATTCTGCGCAAATTCAAAAGCTGATTCATGCTCTTTATGCCACTCCGGCGTCATTCCCTGAAAACGCTCGGAAAGAATGTCTGAACCCCTCGAGATCTGATAGCCGATATTAGATTTTCCAAGAATTGTTGCCCCTAAGGATACGGCTTTTCCCAGACCGCTTAAAAAACTTTTTTTCTTGTAAGTCCTGGATTCAATAAACTTGGTTTTATAACCATCATTGCAGATGTCGCAGAAAAATGTAAACTGAAATCCCGCTTCTGTACTGTTGTCCGCAAAGTTTCTGGTGAATGGTTGTAGTGCCATCTTTTCCTCCCCGCCCTATTTATCAAAGGGCTTTATTTTGACTTTTTATCGACATTTACTCCCGAGAAACAAGGTTCTGAGCGAAGCGAGGGTTCTTATTTTAAAGATTTACCGCATTTTATGCATTTATCCCCGATTGGTGGTTGTTCGGTTTTGCATTTTGAACAAGTGACTGTCAGACGAGCATCGCAATTCTGGCAGTAATCGCCAAAAAATGTTTGCTTTCCGCATTTCGGACAAATAGTTTCAAGAATTAATCCGCAGTTGCTGCATTTCTTCCAGTCATCTTTTATGGGATTGCGGCATTTAGGGCATCTCAACGGCCCCAGCGGATTTACTTTGCCGCATAAAGGGCAAAAATTGGAATCTTTCTCAATTAATCCCTCACAATATCGGCATGGATGCTTGTATCCGGGCATTTTTAGCCTCCTCCGATGGAGTCCGAACCCCGATGCACATCGGGGCTTCGGACTTTTTCCCATCTCGCTTTTTCATCTTCAGTGTTTATGTTGAATCTAAGTAAATCTTCTGCATCCTTTTTCCATTGCTGTGGCGAAGCATGAATTACCCTGCCAATAAAAAAATCTCTGAGGAACTGAAGTTCTGGTAGTCTACGGATGGAAAATTTATACTTTGAATACTGGGGCTCTTCAAGTTTTTCATCAGTAAGATACACGGGTTCCCTCCTGAAGTTTATAGTAATCATGCAGCGATTTATTTTTTTGATAAAATTGTCTGATTCTAAATCAAGGTCTTCAATATTTCTGGAATTCCTGTAGTCTTTTCTAGATACCATCCTGAAAAAATATGTTGCTTTTCCGCTGTCTTCTTCTGATGCTGCCTCCATTGCAACTGCATTGCCTGGTTCTTGTGAATTTGTACTGTATACAGGAACTAAAAACCAGATATACTCTCCTGTTAGATCGCCTAAAAGTCCTCTTTTAAAACCGATGCAGATTTTTTCCTGCCGGGATAAAGATTTCAAAAACTCATATTCCTCTTTCATTCCCGCGATCTCTAATTTCTTTTCCAGGGCTTTCCACAATTCAGATGAAATCGATTCAATCTCGCATTTTTTCGCTGCCCTGCCTTCCCGCATCAGTCTTCCGGCTTTTCTTAACACAGATGGGTCTGCCTGCGGCAGCAATTCTTTGATTGAAATCTGAATCTTTAGAGACAGCTGGTTTATTGCATCAGAAAGCACCTTCTTGAAAGGGTCAAATTCCCTTCCCATTTTGGAAAAGATAATTTTTTCCCGGGACTCTGTCAAAAGGCTAATTGTATAATCTTCCCCGTTAATTTCCAAAATATCGCTGTAAGGAATCCTTGTGATTTCTCCTTTTTCAGGAACAATTATCAATGCTGTTTCATACAAACGCACCTCGCATTTTCCCTTCTGTTTCTCAACCGCATTCTCATTGCTATGTAAAAACTCAGCATCTGGGATGGATTTCTTGAGTTTTTCATCCATAAGCATATCTTTAATAAGCATCTCATTGCGCAATTTGAAAAGAACCCTGGAAAAATCCTCAAAGTGATACCCTAAATTGTAAAGAGTCAATTTTTCTTTTGAAGTTAAAATAAGATTTATTTTATAATCTTCCTCAGTAATTTCCAGAATATCCCGGAAAGAAAAAAGCAATGGGTCGGCGAGTTGCGGCAATATTGAAAAATAATCCCTGTCAAGTTTTGCCCTTGCCTCTCCGCCTGCTGTTTTCTGTCCACTTTCATCGCCAAGGGAATAACTCAAAGAACATTCCAGAATAGTCTTTGGTTTTTCCTGCTCGTTGACTGTCATTTGGCCTTCCCCTGTCTTGCAACTGACTCCATTGCTTTTTTCACTTCTTCAGGGTCACCTAAATAATAATTCTTTATTGGTTTTAAGTCTTCGTCAAGCTCGTAAACCAGTGGTATGCCTGTTGGAATATTTAAACTTACTATTTTATCATCAGGAACATTGTCAAGATATTTTACCAGTGCTCTCAAGCTATTGCCATGTGCTGCAATAATCACTTTTTTACCAGATTTTACCACGGGTGCTATATTCTCATGCCAGTATGGGAGAAATCTGGCAACAGTATCCTTAAGACATTCGGTAAGCGGGATGCCTTTTTCGTCCAGGTCTTTGTACCTCGGGTCATTACCCGGATATCTTTCGTCTGTTTTTTCTAATGCCGGAGGCTGTATGTCATAACTTCTCCTCCAGATAAGCACCTGTTCCTCACCGAATTTCTCTGCCATTTCTGACTTATTCAACCCTTGCAGTGCACCGTAATGCCTTTCGTTTAACCTCCAGGAATTATATACAGGTATCCACATTAAGTCCATTTCATCCAGAACAATCCACAAAGTTCTGATTGCTCTTTTTAACACAGAAGTAAAAGCAACATCGAAAATAAAACCTTCAGATTTTAATACATCGCCTGCTTTTTTTGCCTCCTGAATACCTTTTTCCGACAAATCAACATCTGTCCAGCCAGTAAATCTGTTTTCTTTATTCCACTCGCTTTCGCCGTGTCTTAAAAGTACAAGTTTTATCATGCCCATCCCCCCAATAACTGGTTATACTTCCTGATTTATTCTTAAATTTAGTATATCCTATATAAAGCGTGAATCAGGTAAAATAAAATGAACAAAAAACTTGTATTTCCGACGGAAATGTGCTATAATATTGATTATAAAAGTGGTCGGGCAGAACCCGTCCTAATAGTGCAGGTTGTGTACGATGCCAAAAGGACTCAGAAAAATTCAAATTATCGTCGGAGAAAAGCACCTTACCCACTTTGGTGGAATCTTTCTAATTCACTGGTTTTGCAAAAAACTCAGACTCAAGTGGTATTTACAGAAAAAAGTTTCCTTCTGCCAGCGTTCCAGTTGTTATCATCCTACAGAAATGGTCTTAGCCATTATTTACGCACTAATCGCAGGCATTCATCGCTTAAGCAAAACGAAAATTCTCCAGGGCAATGGTTCTTTCCAACAGATTGTCGGTTTAAAATCTTACCCGTATTCAAGCAGCCTAAGACGTTTTCTGAAGCGCATCGAACCCAAAACAATTCATGGAATCAACAAAGTACACGATCAATTAAGATTAAAGATGTTTTGTTTGCCTTCGCTTCACACCAGCCTTTTATTCGATTTCGATTCCACAGTCTATACCATTTATGGAAAA
>MNUO01000113.1 GCA_001871015.1 Candidatus Desantisbacteria bacterium CG1_02_38_46 | reverse complement strand
CCTTCAATTTCATTCAATATAATCTTTGCTGCGGATTCTCCTATTTCCTGTTTTGGTTGGGAAACAGTTGTCAGTGGCACCTTTAAAAATGAGGCATAGTTTATATCAGCAAAGCCCACAATGCTTATATCGTCTGGAATCTTTATTTTTAATTCCTCCAGTGCCTTCATTGCTCCAATAGCAACAGGGTCATTCACGGCGAAAATTGCAGTTGGTTTCTTAGCCCTTTTAAAGAAACTCTTTATAGTTTTATACCCATCTTCCTCATCAAAACCAGCATCAATTATCATATTTGATTTGAAAGACATTGCATAATGAGCCAGGGCATTACGATAACCGAGCATTCGTTCTCGGGCAGTGGATACACCCTTTGGACCGCGCAGGTGCAATATTTTTTGATGGCCAAGTTTAATTAAATGTTGTGTAGCGATAAAACCACCTCTGTGGTCATTGGTACCAATAAAACTTGAATGTATCCCATCTAATTTTCTATCTACAATTACAAATGGGATACCATTATGTTCAAGTTCTTTAAATGCGTGAAGGTCCTTTCTTTTTGCTGCAGGAATTATTATAAGGCCACCTACGTGCTGGTCAATTAGCAGGCGAATTTGTTCTTTTTCCAGTTTTCCATCTTCCTCAGAATCACACAGAATGATATTATAACCTGCTTTTCGAACCAAATTTTCGATTGTTCTTATAATATAAGGAAAGAAGGTTTGGACAATATTTGGCACTACAAGGCCTATGAGATAAGAACGTTGTGTAGCAAGGTTTCTTGCAAGAATGTTTGGACGATAATGGTATTTCCTGGCAGTTTCAAGAATCCTCGAGCGAGTTGCGGATGAAATGTCAGGTGCATTGTGGAATGCCCTTGAGACTGTCATTGAAGAGACACTGCAAATTTTAGCAAACTGATAAATATTCATTGTAGCGGTCCGATGTTTCAATCGGACATTTTAATTTGAACGTTAGCGGTAACGAAAATAGAAAAAAAATAAAGACAGGTAATTATGGAAAATAGAACCCGTCCCGAATTTTTTATAGGAAAAAGGGGGACAGGCTCACTTTTTTGACAAGGTTGAAAAATAGAACCCATCCCCAATTTTCAAATAAAACTATTGACCAATTACGAAACGAACTCCGACTTCAACTCCAGAGGCCATCCCTCCTGGAGATCCAAGATAAGTTGTTCCAGGCCACATTCCATAACCAACTAAAACGCCACCATATCCAATAAGATTGTCTGAAATTTTATATTCAGCCCCACCTTTTCCACCAAATACCATATAATTGATACTAAGGCCGAGATAATTAAGCCAATAGTCAAATTCACCACCCACATACGGTGTTATTTTACCCTCCATTATGGGGGCGAAACGATAAACGACTCCACCACCAACAGTCATTGGGAGAAGTCCAACTTGCGCTTGAACACTGAGTGGGCCATCAAGACCAATATCTACGTTTGCTCCGAAAATTCCGCCCCAACTTGAAAAACCAGCACCAACAGCAATTCCTGCATTTGCAATACCAGCAAAAGCCAAACTTGCCGCTAAAACTGACACTACCAAAAGTTTTTTCATTCTTCCCCCTTTATTTTATCAGGGCTTAATGCCCTGTGTTAACTTAGCAGAGTAAACTCTGCCACTACATTTTATATCTATTTCATATAGCAGAGTAAACTCTGCCACTACATTTTACATCCTCTTGCCTCACCCCCTTTTATTAATTTTGTCACATAAGTCGTATGTGCTTCCACTTCCTCTTTATAAAGATTATATATTAAAATTTAAAAAAGTCAAGGGAAAAAAGCATTTTTTCTTGAAAAATTCTCAAAATGTGGTATAATCTTCACTGGAGGAAGTAATGAGCCAAAATAGGGTTCAAAGGAGGGCGTTTAAATGAAGATTAAAAATGCAGGGGAATTTTTAATTATAGGAATATTTATCTTTATCATTTTGGTTCCAGGTGTTTGTATTGGAGCAGATTTGCGTCAGAGTGCTCTTCAGGCAATGCAGACAGAACTTATCCGTTCAAAGAATGAACTGAGATATCAGGATTTTGAAAAGCCATATTTTATTGCCTACAGAGTAGATGCGGATAGGCGATACAGTCTGCGTGCAAAACATGGTTCACTGCTGAGGTCTTATTTCTGGCCGACAAGGTCAATTTATGTAGAAGTCCGGGTAGGAGATTATAAACTTGATAGTTCGCGGGGTTCTGAAGATTTCTGGGATAGGAGTTGGTTCAGTACATTGTTTCCACTCGATGATGACACCGCTGCAATCCGCCACATCCTCTGGCTTTTAACAGATAAGGGATATAAAAAAGCACTCATTTCATATGCAAAAAAGAAGGGTGAGAGGGCATCAGAGATGAAAGAGGAGATAGATGATTTATGGCCAGAGCCACCGCATGAATTTATTGACCCCCCGAAGGAACTGAAATTTGACATGAAGTTCTGGAGCGAAAGGTTGAAGCGAATAAGTAATTTATTTTCAAAATATCCTGCTATTCTGGATAGCGAAGTGAGCCTTACTTTTGATGATTTCTATACAATTGTGGTAAACAGTGAAGGGACGAAGGTTGTAACAGAAGGAAGCAGAGCATTTTTCTCACTGTCTTGCAGTGGACTTGCAAAGGATGGCATGCCTTTAGACTTACAGAGGACAATCGTGGAAGAGACTCCCGAGAAATTTCCAGGTGAGTCGACGATGAAAAACCTTGTGGAAGAAGTGGGCGGAAAAATGGAGATGCTTGTTAACGCCGAGGTTTGCAACCCCTATATTGGGCCTGCAATATTTGACCCTGAGTCTGCAGGAGTATTGTTTCACGAAGCAATCGGGCACAGACTTGAAGGAGAGGGGCAGAGAGAAGAAATAGAGGGGCAAACTTTTAAAGGTAAAATAGGCGAGAGGATAATTCCAGATTTCTTAACCATTATTGATGACCCTTTACAAAAAGAATTCAACGGAAAATTTTTAAATGGTTATTACAAATTTGATGATGAAGGCGTACCTGGTGAAAAAGTAGCACTTGTAGAAAATGGTGTCCTTAAGAATTACCTGCTTTCACGCGCACCTGTTAAGGGTTTTGCCCGCTCAAACGGACACGGAAGGGGTTCGGAAGGATTTAAGCCGGCTGGCAGGATGTCAAACCTTTTCATTAAGTCATCTAAGGAATATGAATTGAATAAACTCAAAGAAATGTTAATTGAAGAATGCAGAAAGCAGAACAAACCCTATGGGTTAATAATCAAGAAGATGAAGTCCGGGGATACGCAGACAAAAAAAGGTGGCTATCAGGCATTTCGCACCACCCCCCAGGAGGTCTGGCTTGTTTCAGTTGAGGATGGAAGTGAAACTCTGGTCAGGGGTGTTGAAATGGTAGGAACTCCTCTTATTACAGTAAACAAAATTTTAGCTACAGGAAAAGATTATGAAGCTACAAATAGCTTTTGCGGCGGAAGGTCCGGATGGATACCTGTTTCGTCAATCAGTCCCAGCATTCTTGTTGAACAGGTAGAATTGCAGCGCACCGAAGAAAAGAAAGAGCGCCCTCCTCTTTTACCCGCCCCTTAAATGCAGTGCATCTAATAATTATTTTTTAGACCCCCAGGTTTGTTTATTCAAACCTAACGGGGGTCTCTACGATGGTATTCCTGCAAGGAGCGGACGGTGAGTTGGTGTTTTATCAGGGATTCAATGCCGTTGACTGCTGCCTGTGCACCGGAGATGGTGGTTATGATTGGAATGTTATTCATAACTGCAAATGCGCGGATGGACACCTGGTCGGTTTTGGGTTTTTTCCCTGAAGGCGTGTTAATTAAAAGCTGAATTTCCTTGTTTATTAATAAATCTACGACATTTGGGCGACCATCTGAAACTTTTAAAACTGGCGTCACATCAATCCCATTCTTTGTAAGAACTTTTGCAGTTCCTTTTGTTGCAAAAATCTTAAATCCTAAGTCAGCAAGTTTTTTGGCGATGAATACAACAGGTCGCTTATCCTTATCCTTAACACTGATGAATACATTTCCCTTCAGCGGCAAAATAGTGCCGGCTGCAATCTGTGATTTTGCAAAAGCAAGACCGAATTCCTGGTCGATGCCCATTACTTCGCCTGTTGATTTCATTTCCGGCCCAAGCACGGGGTCTACGCCGGGAAATCGATTAAATGGAAATACGGATTCCTTGACGGCAACATGATTGAATTCAGCCTCTTTTTCAATCCCAAGTTCTTTCAGTTTTTTTCCTACCATCACCTTGGATGCAATTTTTGCCCAGGGAACACCGCACGCTTTGCTTACAAATGGTATGGTTCTGGATGCCCTCGGATTTACTTCTAACACATAAATTATTTCATTTTTGATTGCATACTGCACATTCATCAAGCCCACAACATTTAATTCTCTTGCAAGCATATATGTACTTTTCTTTAACTCATTTATTATTTTATCACTTAAGGAAAATGGTGGAATTACACAGGCGCTATCTCCGGAATGTATTCCTGCTTCTTCAATGTGTTCCATTATCCCGCAAACCACACATTTTTCTCCATCAGCAACTGCATCCACATCAATTTCAATTGCATCCTCCAGGAATTTATCAATTAAGATTGGATGTTCAGGGGACGCCTCCACTGCAGCTGACATAAATTCTTCCAATGATGCTTCATCATAAACAATTTTCATTGCTCTTCCGCCAAGTACATAAGAAGGACGCACCATTACCGGATATCCAATTTCTGCAGCGATTTTTTTAGCTTCTTCGAAAGAAAATGCTGTGCCGTTTTCAGCCTGTTTTAAGCCGAGTTTATTAAGCAGTTGTGTGAAGCGCTTCCTATCTTCAGCGCGGTCAATACTATCAGGAGAAGTGCCCAGTATATTTACACCTGCTTTCTGTAAAGGAACTGCGAGGTTGAGCGGTGTTTGTCCTCCAAGTTGAACAATTACACCGATTGGCTTTTCCTTTTCTATAATACTTAGCACATCTTCCAGCGTAAGGGGTTCAAAATAAAGTTTGTCAGAAGTATCATAATCTGTGGAAACTGTTTCCGGGTTTGAGTTTACCATAATTGTTTCGTAACCAAGTTCCTTCAGCGCAAATGAACAGTGTACACAGCAGTAATCAAATTCAATTCCCTGCCCGATGCGGTTTGGACCACCGCCCAGAATCATCACCTTTTGCCTGGAAGAAGTTTCAACCTTATCTGGCGAATTGTACGTTGAGTAATAATAAAATGCATCAGCGCCGCTTACAGGAACCTTATCCCATGCCTCGGCTTTTCCTATTTTTTTGCGCTGGTTGCGGATTTCATCTTCTGAAATATTCAGTATTTTACCAAGATATTTATCGCTGAATCCGTATTCCTTCGCTTTGCGTAACAATTCAGGAGAGATAGTTGACTTGTTTGCTTGTTGACTTGTTGACTGTTTTATCAGTTCTTCTTCAAATTCAACAAGTTCTTTCATTTCTTTTATAAACCATCTTTTAATTTTTGTTTTTTCATAAAGTTCATCAATATTCATTCCCTTACGTAGCGCTTCATACATTACAAACTGGCGTTCTGAACTGGGTTCTGAGAGCATATCTTTAAGTTCTTCCAAAGAAAGCGAATTAAAATTCTTTGCAAATCCCAGGCCGTAGCGATTATTTTCAAGTCCGCGGATTGATTTCTGAAATGCTTCCTTGTATGTTTTGCCTATGCTCATGACTTCACCCACAGCTTTCATTTCTGTGCCTAATTTATCCTGCGCGCCGGGAAACTTTTCAAATGCCCAGCGGGCGAATTTAATAACCACATAGTCACCCCAGGGAATATATTTGTCAAGTGTTCCTTCTCGCCAGTAGGGAATATCCTTTAATAAATCTCCTCCGGCAAGCCTTGAGGATACCCATGCAATGGGAAAGCCAGTTGCTTTTGACGCAAGAGCAGATGAACGAGAAGTTCTTGGGTTTATTTCAATAACCACAATTCTGTTATCGTCAGGATTGTGTGCAAATTGAATATTTGTTCCACCGATTATTCCAATTGCTTCGACAATTCTGTAAGAGTATTCCTGGAGTTTTTTCTGTATTTCTTCTGAGATTGTAAGCATGGGTGCTGAGCAAAATGAATCTCCTGTATGCACACCCATCGGGTCAATATTTTCAATAAAACAGACGGTAATTAAATTATTTTTCGCATCCCTTACAACTTCAAGTTCAAGTTCTTCCCAGCCAAGAACTGATTCTTCAATTAACACTTGCCCTATAAGGCTGGCTCTGATACCACGGTTAGTTATGAACTTGAGTTCTTCTTCGTTAAATGCAGCGCCGCCTCCGGTTCCACCAAGTGTATAAGCAGGTCGGACAATAACAGGGTATCCAATTCTCCTGGCGATTTCCAGTGCTTCTTCTACAGAATATGCAAGGTCACTCTGGGGCAGAGGAATGCCGAGTTTTTTCATAGTCTCTTTAAATGCTAACCTATCTTCTCCTCTTTCTATTGCATCTGCCTGAACCCCTATGATTCGAGTGCCGTATTTTTGAAGAATGCCTTTTTTGTGTAGTTCAGAAGCAAGGTTAAGTCCTGTCTGTCCGCCGAGATTAGGAAGAAGTGCATCTGGCTTTTCCTTTTCTATGACTTTCTCAAGGAATTCTACTGTGAGAGGTTCTATGTATGTAACATCAGCCATGCCCGGGTCTGTCATAATTGTTGCGGGATTTGAATTGACAAGAACAATTTTGTAACCCATAGAGCGAAGCGCCTTACAAGCCTGTGTCCCTGAATAATCAAATTCGCAGGCCTGTCCGATGATAATAGGTCCTGAGCCAATAATCAATACTTTATTAATATCTGGAAGCTTTGACACATTGTTTCTCCTTTAAACCCAGCCGCGCAATTTCATTGCATTTGCTACACGCTGCACAGCAACCATATATGCTGCTGTTCGCATATCAACTTTTTCCTTCAGATATGTTTCAAGGACATCTTTGAATGCTTTTGTCATTTTTTTATCAAGTTGGGAATATATTTTTTCCTCATCCCAGTAGTTGCCTGTTACGTTCTGAATCCATTCAAAATAGGAGACTGTAACCCCTCCAGCATTACACAGGAAATCTGGGATGACAAAAACTCCATTTTTGTAAAGAATTTCATCAGCATCCGGCGTTGTTGGACCATTGGCAAGCTCAGACACAATTTTTGCTTTTATCATCGGAGCATTCTCTTTTGTTATTACGTTTTCAAGTGCTGAAGGAAATAATACATCCACATCCAGTTCAAGAATTTCTTTATTTGAAATCTTTTTTGTTCCTTGGAAATTAATCACTGAGCCAGTTTTCTTTTTATGCTGGAGTACTTTTTGGGGGTCAAGTCCCTCCTTATTATAAATTCCCCCTTTTGAATCAGTAATAGCGATAACTTTTGAACTAAATTTTTCACTTGAGAGTATTGCTGCGAATGAGCCTGCGTTACCATAGCCCTGAACTGCTACCGTTGCTCTCTTTAAGTCAATTTTTAAATGCCTGGCTGCTTCTCTGACAGTATAAATTCCACCCATTGCAGTTGCATCGTCCCTTCCTTCTGAACCACCAACTTCAACAGGTTTACCTGTGATTACTCCAGGAGAGTAATGTCCCTGTAATTTACTGTATTCATCCATCATCCATCCCATTATTTGTGGAGTTGTATAGACATCAGGGGCAGGAATGTCTTTTTCTGGACCTATTAGCGGTGAGATTAAATCAATATAACCGCGGCTTAACCTTTCTAATTCACCTAAGGACATTTCCTTTGGGTTACAAATCACCCCTCCTTTTCCACCTCCGAGGGGAATGTCCATCACAGCGCATTTCCAGGTCATCCATGCGGCAAGAGCTCGCACTGTATCAATTGTTTCATCAGGATGGTATCGGACTCCACCCTTGTAGGGACCGCGGGCATCATTATATTGAACCCTGAAGCCCTTGAATACTTTTACAGAGCCATCGTCCATTTTCACAGGAATAGAAATGTGGATTTCACGCATCGGTTCCCGTAAAATGCTATGCACTCCTGGATCCAGTTTTAATTTTTGCGCAGCCCTATCCAGTTGACTCTGCGCAATTTTAAAAAGATTTAATTCTTCCCCGCTACTGCTAAGTTGGCGGGTCGCCGTTGAGGTGACCTTCTCTCTACTTTGAGATTTTGTACCCATGTTACCCCTCCTTTGTTTGAGAGGCACTTCACTTCATACAAAAAAAG
>MNUO01000061.1 GCA_001871015.1 Candidatus Desantisbacteria bacterium CG1_02_38_46 | reverse complement strand
GACAGGATCCACTAATCCTCGTTTCTTAAGGTCCCGGAAGAAATCTAACCAGTCCTGATAGGATTCCTTATTTCCCAATTTCATTCCCAGTAATATCTTTCTTCCATCTTCTAATATTGCCCAGGCAACAAGGATTCCTTCCTTGGTTGTCTTGTACATTCTCATTGCTTCATAAACAGCGTCAACAAAGAGGTAGACCACATTATACTTGCTCAAATCCTGTTTACAGAACTCCTCATAGGCATCCCACAGTCTCTCATCTTCTTGCACTGATACTGCTTTTGGAGAGAAGAAGATTGCCATTCTCGTCCTTAAGAATCTCTTCTACATCCCTGGTGGAGCAACCTCTGACATACATCTCCACTGCTAAATGTTCTAAGGTATCGGTATTCCCTTAACCCTTTAATCTCCTTGCTTATTTTCTTCCGTGTGTGGTATTCTATTATTCATGGCGTTGGTCTCCTTTTAGAGGGCTGTAGCCTCTTATAGGTTATGGCCCTCTCTTAGGGGATTTTCCCCTTATTAACTTCTTTTGTCCCTATAGGATACCTCACGCCATAATCTTTTTCCAGACATTTTAAGACATTACCGAGGAAAAAGAAGCCAAGGGAATTAGATGTAGTGTCTTTAAGTCATGGTTACAGATATTCTTATTCGTAGTATAAGTATAGGGGAGAGTTTCCAAAGAGGGGGGAGTTGATAACTGTTAATACTGTGGAAAGTAAAATAATAAAGAATGCCTTTCGTATATTGGGTTTGCCCGTTACAGCATCAAAGAAGGAAGTTGTTTGTAGAGTAGAAGAGATACAAACCTATATTACAATTGAACAAACTCCCCAATATGATTCAGATTTGCCTTGGATAGGAGAACTCCATCGAAATACTGAATCCGTGAGAAAAGCGGTGCAATCCATAGACAATCCAAATACAAAACTCGAACACTTAATTTCCTGGTTTTGGGATATTGATAAGTTTGATAAGAGAGCACTCAATAGTTTAAAACATAAAAATGTTGAGGAAGCGATTGATATTTGGTCAGCAGCTACTCAGCAAAAGTATTCCCATCATAAAAAGAACTTAATTACGCTCGAACAAATATTAGCTTGCCAAGAAACTGCCTCTAATTATGAACATCTTAAAAACAGTATAAAATATTGGGCTGAACTTATCGCATCTGTTAAAATACCCAATCTAATAAAGAAAATTGATGTAGAATTATCAACGAATATCACCGATAGTCAAATTACTAAATCGATAGGTAATAGTATTTACCAAGCAGCAAACCAGTTTCTTAAAGGATGGGCAAATGCGGACCAGTTAGACCAAATTGGTCGTTTTTTTAAATACTTGAATGAAAGTGGTTTGTCACAAGAGATTGTTGGATTTGTAAAAGACAAATACGCCAATCCTATATCAGAAGAGATAGATAAAATGTGTACTGCTTTTTCGGAGACTGATGATAAAGGTAATTATGAGAAGATATACACTGAGACAAGGACGTTTTATAAAGAGGTAAACCCATATTTTGAACAGATCAAACAAAGCGGTAATGCTTTTCTTATAGAAAGTTATGGAGATAAAATTGGTGGGATCATTTTAGATAACGGTATTCACTATGCTAACAAGACTGGTCAATGGCAAAAGAGTGAGGATATTTATGAATTAGCTGAAACTTATATTACAGGGCTTTTACTAAAAGAAAGATATGAGACAAACTTTAAGGTTATCAAAGAGAATCTTAAGCAAGAAAAAATGTGGAGAGGTCTTGAACCTATTAAGAAAGCACCACATCTCGGCGCAATATACGGCATAGGAACCACACTTTATGGACATTCAAATTACAATTTTGAACCAAATTGTTATGAGACCACAAGGTATTTCGTATTTTTTGGCATTCCCATTATACCTTTGGGAAGATATCGAGTCATTGAGACGGGCGCCAATTATTACAGATTCTTGGGAAAAGTTCTTTTCAGAACATTTGATAAGTGGCACTTAGGTTTAGGAATTTTGCTATTACTGGGAATGCTTAGGCTTTTTTTAGGAACAGATTCTAACAACTACTCATCCGGGACATACACACCACCAAGTTCTGTCTCTTATTCAAGTTCCTACGAAACAGGGCCAAAATCTCAAGAGGCTGGTGCCCTGAAGCAGAAAATTGATGAGGATAAAATGCGACTAACTAAAATGGAGTCCGAACTTGCATCGTTGAGAAATACTCTTGAGGGTTATGACAATCAATTAAAAAGGCTTAAAGAAGATATTGACGATGCAGAAAGAAAATTGCGACAAGGACTATATGTAAATGAAGTTACCTACCATAGCAATATTGATAATTACAATGCTCTTGTTCAGGTTGTTGAGAATTACCAAACAAGGTATGCCGAATATAATCGGCTTTTTGATGTAATCGATGCTGATATTAACCGATATAATCGCTTAATTGGAGCTAAATAAGAATGAAAAAGATACAACTAAAAGTAGCCATATTTTTTCTATGTCTATTAAGTACGATTGGTTATAGTCAAACTCAAAATGCTCTTAAAGATAAATCCAAGATAGAGAAACTTGAAATTAGAATAGATAGTGTAAGCTCATCAATAGCTGATATTACAAAGACGATGCAGGCGGAATTTAAGAACCTCTCAGAAAACCAAGTAGCCATTAAAAACCAATTTCAAAGCCTGACCAACAAACTTAACTCACTTAGCACTGAACAGAATACATTAAAAGATATTATGACTGACTTAAATCAAAAGACGGACAAAGAAATAACAAGTATTAAAAAAGATACGTTAACCAAATTTCTTGTAGTTAGCTTATCAATTCTATTTACATTATTGATAATTATTGTGATAATAGTAGTGTTTCAGAAGAAGTTCAAGAAGGTCAATGTTGTTGAGGAAAGCATTAAGATTGATGCCAAGGTAAGCGAGATGCTTGAAAACCAATTAGTTCTTCTGAAGAAAGAAGCAGTTGGAAAAAAGCTACCAGAAACAGAAATTGACCATTCCTTGCCAGTATCGGTAGGTAATGAAATTTTTAGAATGCGGAAAAGAATCAAGCATATGGATGAAAATACAAAGGGGATACACGCATTAAAGAATGCTTTAACTCGTTTAGAGGATGAATTTAATCGGCAGGGATATACAATAAAAGACCTCACAGGACAGTCATATGTAGATGAACTAACGGTTAAAATTACTAACACTATTAGAAGAGATGACCTTGAACCCGGAGAAGAAATTATCTCAAGAATGATCACACCACAAATTTTCCACAACGGTGTTGCAGTGAGCCATGGAGAAGCAGAGCTTTCTATATCATCTAAAAATATGAAACAACCTTAATAAGAGGAGGAAAAATGGCAAGACAAAAAATTGATTATGGAATAGACTTGGGCACTACTAATTCAGAAATCGCCCGTATGGACAACGGAAGAATAACAATCTTTCGTCATGGACCGCGCAACAAGGAAATTTTGCCCTCCTGTGTGCATTTTACCAAAAGGAGGCAGATGTTGGTTGGGGACATGGCATATAATGCAATATCCAAGGATAAAGAAAACACTTTTATTGAATTCAAAAGAGCAATGGGCTCAGATGATATTTATCATTCTACTCACATGGACAAGTCTTATACCCCGGAGGAATTATCTGCAGAGATATTAAAGCAACTAAAACGAGCAGTCAAAGATGAAGAATTCTCATCAGTTGTGATTACTGTTCCTGCCGCCTTTGACCAGGTTCAAATAGAAGCCACTCGTAGAGCCGCTGAATTAGCGGGTTTTGAATACTTTCAATTGTTACAGGAACCTATAGCTGCATCGTTGGCTTTTCTATATGATAAAAAAAACATTGAAGGAATATGGTTGGTTTTTGATTTTGGAGGTGGAACATTTGATGCGGCTCTTGTCGGAATGGAAGAAGGAATTATGAAGGTTATTGACCATGCCGGAGATAACTATCTTGGTGGTAAAAACATGGATTGGTTAATAGTTGATGAAAAAATTATACCCCATTTAGAAGAAAACTTCTCAATTGAAGCAATAGTTAATGACGACGACCGCCGTCTGGACTTGCGTTGGGCTTGGAAGCGTTATGCTGAAGAAGCAAAGATTACATTGTCGGATAGAGCCTTTTACATCATAGAGGAAGAGTCAGTATGTGAGGATGACAATGGGAACAAGATAGATACTGCAATTAGTATTAACCGCTCAGAATTTGAACAACTTATTTCTCCACTAATTGATGGAGCAATAAGTATTTGCAAAGAATTATTAACAAGGAATAGGTTGCCCTCTTCCGATTTAATGACAGTCCTGATGGTTGGTGGTCCCACTTATATCCCCTTGTTAAGAGAAAAAGTAAAAAACGAATTATATAAGAACATAAATGTAACGATTGACCCTATGACTGTGGTTGCACAAGGAGCTGCTATATTTGCTTCAACGAAGCCAATTCCGGTTGAGAAACAACCACGGGATTATTCAAAGATACAGTTGATATTGGGCTATCCTGATACAACAGCAGAGACAGAGTTAACGTTTGGGATTAAGGTTGATAAGGAAAAGACCAAGGGCACTGTTCCTTCAAAAGTTTTTGCAGTAGTAACAAGAAATGATAAGGATTGGACAACGGGCAAAATTGAACTTGAAGGTGGTGCCGTTTTGGTGGTGCGTCTCCATTTAATAGAAAACACGACGAATGGTTTCTCAGTTGAGCTTTTCGATGAAACAGGTAACAGATTGGCATGTGAACCGAATTCTATTTCTATTTTGCAAGGGATTAAAATAGCACAGCCTCCTCTACCACACGATATTGGAATTTCTGCTACTGTAATAGGAGCGGAGGAGGAAGAATTGATAGTGCCTATACTGACAAAAGGAACTTCCCTACCTATTGTCAGCAAGAAAACTTTCTTTGCCCCAAAGAAATTACGACCAGGCAATAGTTCAGATGTCTTGAAAATCGTCGTTTGGGAGGGGAAAGGGGGAACAAAACCTATCAGAAATACCTATATGAATGAGATAAGAATTTCTGGAGATATGTTGTCATCTTTATTGCCCGAAAGAAGTGAAGTAACGGTAACAATTAGAATAGATGAATCACGGAGAGTCAAGACGAGTGCTTACCTGCCATATTTGGATAAAACCATAGAAAAAGTCATGGACCCGGATTACACACTTTCTGCTGTAAGCACAGACGAACTCGCCCACCAAATTGAAGATGAAAAAACAAGGTTAGATGACATACAGAATAAGATTCAACAAGTTGGAGAGTTCGCTGGGCCTAAGCCGACTGAAATAGAAAAGAGTTTGATAGAAATTGATGACCTAAATGAAAAGGGGCGCGGTGACAAAGACCGGAGCAGAGAGGTTCAGAAGAGGCTAAATGAAATTGCTGTAAAAATAGATGGAATTGAGAGAAGTATAAACTGGCCACAGGTTGAAAATGAACTTACCGAAGAATTGAAAGCAACGGAACAGGTTGTTGACAGATTTGGAGACGATAAAGCGAAGCAGATTCTATCGCAATTAAAACCGGAGATTGAAAAAGCAATTGAATTAAAGAATGTCAAGCGTGCAAAGGATGTGAAGGATAAACTACTCCAGCTAAAATTGAACATCTTATTTCAGCGAAAAGAATATTGGGTTTCTGTATTAACCAATATAAATGAATCATTTGATGAAATTCAATGGAGTGATCGGTCAAAAGCCAGAGATCTTGTCGATAAGGGGAGCTCCTTACTCGCAAGTGGCCAATTTTCTGATGAGATTAAGAACATTGTCTTCGAGCTTTGGGGCCTCATGCCCAAAGCAGATCAAGAAAAGACGAAAGTACCAAGGACCGATATCCCAATTTACATACCTAAACTATGAGTCGAAAAATTCCCCAGAATGCATTACTTACTGCGGGTGAAGTAATCAAGGACACATACACTATTGATTGCTTCATTGGTGCAGGTGCCTTTGCTGAGGTCTACCGAGTCAAACATAAATTTTTAGGCTTGCAGGCTCTAAAGGTCTTAAAACCAGATGTTTTTAAAAGAGAAGAACAGTCAAATTTTATTTCAGAAGCTACGATTCTTTCTCATATAACTCACCCCAATGTAGTCAGAGTTTTTGAAGCAAATTCCTTCAAAAAGGATGACAAGGAATTGTTTTTTATCTCTATGGAGTATGTGTCTGGTGAAACTTTATTCCAATTGCTAAAAAGGAAGATTAGAATTGCACTTCCACTTGCTCTTTCTATTCAGAGAGATATCTGTGCCGGGCTCTCAGTTGCACATAGACAGGAGCCTCCAGTAATTCACCGAGACATAAAACCGCAAAATGTTCTCCTTTCCTATGACACATCAATGCCAACTGGAAAAGTTTCAGACTTTGGAGTCGCTAAAGCAGTAGACCCAAAAACTCGCATGACTGGCGCAGCCGGTACTGTTACCTATCTACCACCGGAAAGCCCCTGGGGTTTCCACACTCCAGCGAGCGATGTATTTTCAGCAGGTATTGTGTTCTATCAAATGGTGACAGGAATTGCTCCGTGGACTTACGATCTTACCGGAGCTGAAGACGATATAGATGCGATGGAGATTGCAGTCCTTAAAGCAAGAAAACAAAAGCCTCAGAAACCGTCATTTATTAATGACCAATGTGACAGTCAATTAGATGAAATAATTTTGAAAGCCATTCAAGATGACCAATCACAGCGATTTAAGGACGGTACGGAATTTTTGAGTGCTTTGCTTGATTATGAAAACAGGGATAAGAGACCAATAATTCAAAAGACAGATATGCGTGAACCCGAAGCAATTAAAAAAATTAAGGAAGGAAGTGGTTTCTCTGGTGTTGCTGGTATGGAGGAGCTCAAGGAACTGCTCTATTCTGAAATTATTCTGCCCTTACAACAAAAAGATTTGTATAACAAATATAGGATTTCCCTTCCTAACGGAATTCTTCTTTACGGACCTCCTGGATGTGGTAAAACCTTTATATCAAAGAAGTTATCTGAAGAAATCAACTATACATTTATTGAGGTCAGGCCATCTGACTTGGCAAGTACCTACGTTCACGGCACACAACAAAAAATTGGAAGATTATTCCAACGAGCCAGAGAAAAAGCACCTTCCATAATATTTATTGATGAAATTGATGCGATAATTCCGAAGCGCAGTGATAAACTAGATCATCACTATTCGTCAGAGGTTAATGAGTTCCTGAGTCAAGTAAGTGAATGTAGTAGAGATGGTATTGTTGTAATTGCAACTACTAACCGACCAGATAGAATAGATCAGGCAGCATTACGTACAGGACGGTTTGATAAATTGATCTACGTGCCGCCACCAGACTATGATGCTCGTGCTGCACTATTTGATATGTTCCTCAGTGGCCGCCCCACTTCACCTGACATAAAAAGTAATTCTCTTGCTTCTGCTACCGAAAACTATATGGCGAGTGATATAGAAATGATCATCAATGAGGCAGCAAGGTCTGCACTTAAGAAAAAAAGTGATATCACTTTTAAGATTCTATCCGATACAATTAGTATCGTTTCTCCTTCTGTTTCCAGAGAAATGATTAAATATTATGATAATTTTAAGAACAAGCGGAGTTTTTGATGAAACTGATTTGGAAATTGGAAATGATCTTATGGGTAACAGCCAATATGTATTGAAAAGTTTCTCAATAGGTATTGAGAGAAAGTAACCATGCCAGTAATAACTATCAATTGTAATATCTATAGACCTCGGGACCACCCTCAAGTAAACCCCGTTTAGAAATACCGGGGGATAGTAAATTGTCAGATGGCTATCCCCAGGTTTGATTAGAGGTCTGAATGCAATGTTAGATAGAGACCTTGGTAAACTTTATGGCGTAAAAACAAAATCACTTAATCTTGCAGTAAAAAGAAATATAGACAGATTTCCAGATGATTTTATGTTTCAATTAACTAAAGAAGAATTTGCTAACTTGAGGTTTCAATTTGAAACCTCAAGATGGGGCGGTATTAGATACTTACCTTATGTATTTACGGAGCAGGGTGTTGCTATGCTTTCCAGTGTTCTTAACAGCAAAAG
>MNUO01000095.1 GCA_001871015.1 Candidatus Desantisbacteria bacterium CG1_02_38_46 | reverse complement strand
GACAACCCCGATTTATGGAGGAATAAGGCATAACCGCCTTGAAGAAGAAGGGTTGCAGTGGCCCTGTCCTGATATGAACCATCCGGGTACACCAATTTTACACAGGGATAAATTTAATCGCGGCAAGGGCCTTTTTAGTCCGGTTGAATATAATGGACCGGCAGAAACACCTGATTCCGATTATCCTTTCGTGCTGACTACCGGCAGAATACTTTATCATTACCATACAGGCACTATGACCAGACACTCAACAGGATTGAATGAAATCAGACCTGAAGGAATTGCGGAAATAAATTCGGAAGATGCAGAAAAATTGAAATTGAAAACTGGAGATATTGTAGAGGTTTCTTCTCGCAGGGGCAATGTTAGGGTTAAAGCCGAAGTGTCTGAGAGGCCAGCACCCGGCATTATTTTTATGGCCTTTCATTTTAAAGAGGCATCTGCAAATATTCTTACAAATGATGCCCTTGACCCTGTGGCAAAAATTCCTGAGTTCAAAGTCTGTGCCGTAAAGATAAGAAAAATTTAACCACAGAGACACGGAGAAAATGTGTAACTCAAAACTTTAGTTTTGATATCAGGACTAAAGTCCTGAGTTACATATCAGGGCTAAAGCCCTGAGTTACATATCAGGACTAAAGTCCTGAGTTACTTTTTCAGTGTCTCCGTGGTAAAATATTTTTCGTGGTTGGATAATATGAAAATCATCTGTATCGCTGGAGCGATGAGCGGAGCAGGCAAGACTGCTCTTGCAGAAACGCTTCTTGGAAAACTGGATAATTGGGCTGCATGTAAGGTTACGACCTGCATAGGTGGTGCAACCCATAAATGTCCCAGAGGAAAAAAGTCCTACGGTGTGTGCAGTTCTTTGAAAAAGAATTACGAAATAGAGAAAGAAGAAATTTCTTCAAACGGAAAAGATACGCAGAGATTGTTGAAAGCAGGAGCAAAAGCGGTTCTTTGGGTAAAGACAAAACCAGAATTCTTAAAAAAGTCAATAGAGGTGGTATTTAAGAGGTTGAGAAATTACAAGGGAATAATTTTTGAGGGCAACCATGCTTTGGAGGTGTTGAATCCCGACGTTGCGATTATGATTATGTCAAAGGACGGAAAAATTAAAAAATCAGCAAAAGAAGTAATGGATAAAGTAGACATTTTTATAAAATATGAAAAAAAATAAATTTTCAGTGGAAGTTAAGGTTAATAAAAAAGATGTAGATATAAATCCTTTTGTGAAAAAAATAATCATAAATACTATTCTTGGAATGGTGAAATCACTCAGTGGTGTGGGAAAGGTCGGGGAGATACTAATAAGGATAAAGAAATAACAAAAGAAAGGGGGATAGTGTCAGTCCCTAAAAAAATGAATGCAATTATTCTTTCAGGAGGAAAAGGTAGCAGAATTGGCAACAAGGAAAAAGCTTTTTTGAGTTTTGGTGGCGATACTTTCATCGGTCGCAAGATAAAAATACTGAGACCGCTCTTTGAAGAGATAATCGTAGTTACCAATAACCCAAAACTTTACACCGCCCCCCAGTTTTGCTTTCGCACTTCCCCTTCCACTTCCACTTCCACTTCCAGAGTGCCTACTTTCGGCAGAGTGCCTACTTTCGGCAGAGTGCCTACTTTCGGCAGAGTGCCTACTTTCGGCAGAGTGCCTACTGTTGGCAAGAAAGCAGGGGGGGTAATTAGGGTTGTCAAAGATGAAAAAGAAGGTCTCGGTCCTTTGATGGGGTTATATACAGGGTTGGAAAATAGTTCATCCGATTACAATTTTGTGACAACTTGTGATACTCCTTTTTTGAAAATAGAACTTGTTCAGTATCTGATTGAAAACGTGGATGGTTGTGATGCCTTCGTGCCTGAATGGCATGGGATGATTGAGCCCCTGTGTACAGTCTATTCAAAGAAATGCATTCCTTACATAGAAAAGCTACTGGACCAGGGACGTGTAAGGGCTTTTTTCAAGTACGTAAATGTGAAGTTTGTTCCAGAGAAAATCCTCAAGAAAATAGACCGGCGGGGACTGTCGTTTTTCAATGTAAACACTGTCAAAGACTATGAAAAAGCACTGAAAATGTTAACAACAAGTAATCAACAAAATAATAATCTACAAGGAAAAGACGAGAAATGATTGATGTTACAGAAAAGAAGGAAACTTTTAGATTTGCAATTGCCCGTGGCACTGTAGAAATGTCGCCAGCAACAGTGAATCTAATTAAAGCTAACAGAATTCCCAAGGGAGATGTGCTTTCCACTGCCAGAACATCTGCAATACTTGGAGTAAAGAAGACTTCTGAATTAATACCGTTCTGTCATCCAATAAGAATAACAGGAGTCGAAATCTCATTTTCATTCATAGAATCCACCATCACGATTGAGGCTAAAGTTTCTGCTGTTGACAGAACAGGTGTAGAAATGGAAGCGCTTACTGCAGTTACAATTGCAGCTCTCACCATATACGATATGTGCAAGCAGGTGGATAAAAAAATAGTTATTTCTGATATCCATCTGATTAAAAAAATCGGCGGCAAAAGTATGAATTAGAATATGCCTAAAATTATTTCAATAAACACCAGCAAGAAAAAGGGAATTTCAAAATCACCTGTAGAACAGGGATTTTTCAGAAAAGACTTGGGATTGGAAGGCGATGCCCATGCCGGCCCGGGTGAAAGACAGGTAAGTTTACTTGCAATGGAAGCAATAAATATATTTAATCAGAGTCTTCCAACCAACACCGGGAAAATAAAGCCAGGTGATTTTGCAGAAAACCTTACAATTGAAGGTATGGATTTCAGTACAATTAAACTTGGAAGTCAGATAAAAATTGGGGATGTTCTTCTTGAAATTTCCATGCTTGGGAAAAAATGTTTGAGGCACTGTGCTATCTATAAAAAACTCGGGTCCTGCATTATGCCAATTCAGGGAGTATTTGCACGTGTGATTAATGGAGGGAGGATAAAAAAGGGAGATGGAATTCAGAAAGAAAAATGAGGAAAGAAATTAAAGTTGCCATATTGACAATCAGCGACAAATCTTCTGCTGGAAAACGAAAGGATAAGAGCGGACCCATAATAAACTCGCGGGTCAAAAATATAAAGGCAAAGGTTTTGTGCCGCGAGATTATTCCTGATAACAAAAAAACCATTGAGAAGAAACTGAAAATATTGGCAGATGAACTGAAGATTGATTTGATATTGACCACAGGGGGAACAGGATTTTCTGCAAGAGATGTAACCCCAGAGGCGACGAGGGCAGTTATCGAGAAGGAAATCCCGGGCATTCCAGAAGCTATGAGGATAAAAAGTCTTAAGTTTACTCTAAAAGCTATGCTTTCGAGAAGTATAGCAGGTATTCGCGGGAAAACCCTTATAATCAATTTACCAGGTAGTTCAGTAGCAGTAAAAGAATGTCTTGATATAATCCTTCCTGTCATTCCTCATGCGGTTGAACTTTTACAGGGTAAGGGGGGAGAGTGTGGCAGAAGATAAGTCAAATGAAAAATTTGGTAATGGCTGTTCTTATGCTGGCGACCACAACAAGCGTGCAGGATTCAGGGCTTCTTGATGTACTACTGCTAAAATTTGAAAAGAAATACAACTGCAATGTGAGAGTTGTGGCAGTGGGTAGCGGAGCAGCAATAAGAATTGCCAGGGAAGGAAACGCAGATATAATTTTTGTGCATGACAGGAAATCAGAGGAAAAACTGATAAAAGATGGATTTGGGATAAAGCGTTATGAAGTTATGCATAATGACTTTGTAATTGCAGGTCCAGAGAATGACCCTGCTGGCATCTGTAGAGTGAAAAATGCAGAAAAGGTATTTGCAAGAATATCCTCGACCAATTCACTGTTTGTATCCAGAGGTGACGATTCCGGGACACACGAAAAAGAAAAGGAAATCTGGTCAGCAATTAAGGTGAAACCAGGTGGTAAATGGTATCTTGAGTCCGGGCAGGGGATGATTGAATCTTTAAGGATAGCGAGCGAGAAGAATGCGTATATTTTAACAGACCGCGCTACTTATATTGCACACCGCAAAGAATTAAACCTGGAGATTTTGATTTCTGGAGATAAAATTCTATATAATCCTTATTCCCTTATACCGATTTCTCCTAAGAAATATCCTGATGTGAATTGTGACCTGGCAATGAAATTCGTGGACTACATAACAAAAGGTGAGGGGCGGAATATTATCCAGGAATACGGAATCAAAAAGCATGGGCAACAATTATTTTTTCTGGAAAGGAAAAAATGACGCAAATATTTCAGAATGCAATCCAATTGGTTTTTAGTTTTGATAAGGAAGTAATTGAGATAGCATTGCTATCCATAAGAGTTTCTTTAACTGCTGCTTTTGTTTCTTCATTAGTTGCAATTCCAGTAGCAATGGTAATAGCGATGAATGATTTTCCTGGAAAGAGTGCAATTCTCCTTTTTATTAACAGTTTTCTCTCCATTCCTGCTGTGGCAATTGGACTTATTCTTTACCTGATGTTCACAAGACAGGGGTTATTTGGTTTTCTCAGATTGTTATACACACCTGGAGCAATGATTGTTGCTCAGGCAATTCTTGTTTTTCCTATTATAACTTCACTGACCATTGCTGCTATTGATGGAATCAGGAAGTCACTTATTGACACGGCAGTTACTCTCGGTGCGAATTCGTGGCAACTTACCTGGACGATTTTTAAGGAGGCGAGGTATCCAATGATGGCATCTTTTATAATGGGATTTAGCCGTATTATTGGAGAAACCGGGATGACGATGATGGTTGGTGGAAATATAAAGGGAAGTACCCGTGTTATGACAACGGCAATTGCGCTACAGACAATGAGGGGAGAATTTGAACTTGGAATTGCACTGGCAATTATTCTGCTCGTTGTTTCACTTATACTGAATTTATTCTTGCAGTTTCTACAAGGGGTAGGAGTTCGAAGATGAAAATTTTTGCGAATAATATCATGAAGAAATATATTAATAAAATTGTTCTGGATAAAATTTCCGTTGAATTTGAAAAGGGTAGTACAACCTGCATTATTGGACCCAATGGTGCAGGAAAAACTACTTTATTGCGTATTTTGAATATGTTAGAGGAGCCAGATAGAGGAGAAGTGATATATGATGGAGGTTCATCTCGAATTTCCAGATTTGCATTGCAGAGGCGGATGACTATGGTGATGCAGAATTCTGTAATGTTTAATGCTTCTGTTTTCAATAACATTGCTTATGGATTGAGAGTGCGGGGTGAAAATGAGATAAATGTGAAAGTTGAATCCGTGGTAAAAGTATTGGAACTCACTGAATTCATAGATAAATCAGCCCTGAATCTTTCCGGTGGTGAGATACAGAGGGTAGCCATAGCCAGAGCTCTTGTGCTTGAGCCAGAAGTTTTACTCCTTGACGAACCCACCACTCATCTGGATAGCTGGAGCAAGAGGCTTATTCAGAATGCAATTCTTTCCCTGCAATCTCGATGTAAGACCACTATAATCCTTGCCACCTATGACATTGCTGAAATTGAGCGATTTGAAGGCAGAGTTTTTTATCTTGAAGCAGGAAAAGTCACTGAAAAATGGAAAGAATATGATTTCACTAAAGGAAGCAAGAAAAAAAGTGTTGTCTGTTGCGAGTATTTTGAATCCTGAAGAAGTGAAATTTACTTTTTCTCTGGGAAGAATACTTGCAGAGGATATTTATTCTTCTTTTGATATTCCAGAATTTAACCGTGCAGCAATGGATGGCTATGCTGTTATCTCAAAAGATGTAACAAACACTTCTTTCCAAAATCCTGTCACACTTAAAATAATTGCAGATTTACCAGCAGGCAAAACTACAAAGATAAAGATTGGAAATGGTTGTTGTATCAGGATTATGACTGGTGCTCCAATGCCCGGAGGTGCAGACGCAGTAGTTATGTTTGAAGATACAAAAGAAATTAAAAATTATGTAAGAATTCTACGCTCAGTTAATGCACAGGAGAATGTTGCTTTTGCTGGAGAAGATGTAAAAAAGGGAGAGTTAATTCTTAAGAAAGGAAGCTTTATCCGCGCACCACAACTTGCGATGCTTGCTGCATTGAACAGGACAAAAGTTAAGGTGACCAGAAGGCCCCGCGTTGCAGTTATAAGTACAGGTGATGAAATTGTAGAACCCGGTGTAAAATTGAAAACAGGACAAATTTATGACAGCAATAGTTATGGACTGTGTTCGCAGGTTTTAGAATGTGGTGGCAAATCTTATAGGTTGGGAATTGCTAAAGATAACGAAAAGATTTTATCAAAAAAAATTCTTGAGGGTTTAAAATTTGATATTCTTCTTCTTTCCGGTGGTGTTTCAGAAGGCGTTTATGATATAGTTGTGAATGTGCTCAAAGATGCAGGGGTAAAAATGCTTTTCTGGAAGGTGGCAGTGAAACCTGGCAAACCTACTTTTTTTGGCAAAAGGGATAAAACGCTTGTTTTTGGACTTCCTGGCTATCCTGTTTCTTCAATGCTCAATTTTGAAAATCTTGTTCGTCCAGCGATTTTGAAAATGTTAGGAAGAAATGATTGGCAAAGGTTTAAAGTCAGAGCAAATTTTGAGGAATTAATAAGAAATAATGGGGACCGAACAAATCTCATAAGAGTGAAGCTAACAGGAGAAAATGAAAGATATTGTGTAATTCCCTTTCCGTCTCAAAAATCTGGAATACTTAAATCTTTAGTCTGGGCAAACGGGATTGTTGTTCTTCCAGCGAGAAAAGAGATTAAAAAGGGAGAAGAAGTTTTGGTGGAGTTGTTGAATGTTGAGTTCTAACCCCAATTATTTGCGGATTTCGGTGACAGATTATTGTAACCTGAATTGTATATACTGTAAATCAAGAGATTATTTACACTTATCCAGAGAGGAAGTACTGAGTTTTGAGGAGATTGCTGAATTTGTCCGTCTCACTACAGAATGGGGTATAGAAAAAGTAAGGATTACAGGGGGTGAACCATTAATAAAAAAGGATATTCTTATATTGCTTGAAATGCTGCGGGAAATCTCAGCCCTTAAAAATCTCTGTCTTACAACAAACGGTGTTAATCTTAAGGAATTTGCACCATCTTTGAAGAAGATTGGAATTGATAGTGTCAATGTGAGCCTCGATACACTTAACCCGGGAAAATTTATTTCTATTACCGGAAAGAACGAATTACAGAATGTGCTTGATGGAATAACAACAGCAAGGGATTTGGGAATCCTTGTAAAAATTAATGTGGTTATGCTCAAGGATATTAATGATGCAGAGATAATTGATTTTCTGAGATTTGCCAGGGACAATTCTTTGATTCTGCGTTTTATCGAATATATGCCGGTCGGGAAAAACTTCAATGAAGAATGGTTTCTTTCCAATATATTGGTTAAGAATAAGATTGAGGATTACATTGGTCTTTTAGAGCCGTATTCTATATTTAACTCTGAATCTTCGGGACCTGCAAAATATTATAAAAACAGCGGATTGATAGTTGGTTTTATAAGTGCAAGAAGTGAGCCCTTTTGTTCTAACTGTAACCGTATACGCCTTACCATTGACGGAAAATTGCATTCCTGCTTGTTTTCCCTTTCTGAATTCAATATAAGAAATGCACTTCGTGAAGGCGATGAACAAGAGGTAAGGAGATTATTTTTTCAGACCTGCGAAAGTAAAAAATATGTTTGTGATGGATTGGAAGACCGTTTCATTCCTGTGTCAATGTCCAGAATAGGCGGGTAAAGAAATGTTAGAATTCTTTTTTAAACCGAAATCGGTAGCGGTGATTGGTGCTTCACGGGAAGAAGGAAAAGTGGGGCACAGCATTTTAAAGAATATAATTCAGCATAAGTTCAAAGGCAATATTTATCCCGTAAATCCTAAGGCTGATGAAATTCTGCAACACAAGTGTTATTCGAACATCTCTGCTATACCTCAAGAAATTGATATGGCTGTGGTT
>MNUO01000114.1 GCA_001871015.1 Candidatus Desantisbacteria bacterium CG1_02_38_46 | reverse complement strand
CAAATTTAGTCAACGATCTTCTCAACCTAAAAACCTATTATCGCTATTAGAATTTTGAAATACTGCTTGTGGATAATGACGCTCTGTGGAAATTGATGGATAACGATAGAGAGTAAGGCAAATAAGAGTGTTACCCACAATTTCCACATCGCTTGGAGTCGCCCGAGGCGACCCCACATTATCCACTAAGCACGGCGACTGTTTTTCAATATTTTTCAAAGACCAAGAAACGATTCTATTAGACCCAATTTTCTATACGCTACTTAGTTTTACAGGAACTTCTGGACATTACCAAATTTTACAATGTTATTTATCCAAAATATCTTTACAAAAAGCTTCTTTTATGTTAAAATATGGCACTTTAACAGGTTTGCCTGTTTTCATTGATTCATTTGCAGCCAGAGTTACCTCAAGACTCTTTGCAGCATCTTCATACGGAGACCTTATTTTTGAAGCATCACCTGTCTTCACTGCTTCAATAAATATTTCATTCTCAACCATGCCAGGATCATTGGCAACAGCAATAAATTCATGGCGTCCTGGTTCTATTATTTTGATTGATTTTCTCTCCTGATATTCTATAGAAAAACCTTCACAGAAAATATCAAGCCCGGCCTTCCCGGGATAATCCAGAAAATCAGCAGAGAATATGGTAGCAACAAGTCCGCTCTTGAACTTCAATGTTACTGCTGAAGCATCTTCTATATCACATTTTTCAACTTTTACATTCATAATCCCAGAGGTTCCTTGAGCATAAACCTCTTCAACTTCACCAAACAAATTTCTCATCATATCAAAAATGTGCGTGGTCTGTTCAACTGCTTGACCACCAGAAAGTTTCTTTTCTCTCCACCAATAAACCATCGGGAATCCACCCATCCAGTATCCCAGGACAATTCCAACCTTCTTTCCTTTAAGCAATTGCTTTAACCTGTCAATGATATCCAGATATCTATCCTGGTATCCCGCAGCAGAAACAATCTTGTTCTTTTTGATTGCCTCTATAACTTCTTTTGCTTTTTCCATGCTCAGTGCAATCGGTTTTTCGACGAATATGTTTATCCCTTTTTCACAAGCAATGGTTTCCTGTTCTTCGTGCGCAAAAGGCGGAAGGCATATATAACAAGCGTCCATTTTTTCCTTTTTGAACATTTCTTTGTAGTCAGTGTAATATGGACATTTATAATCCTCTCCTGCTTTCTTTGCCCTTTCTTCATTCACATCGCACATCGCCACCAGTTTCACATCCTTGATGTTTACTAATTTGCTGAGATGATATTGTGCAATCCCACCAGTACCAATAAACCCTACTTTAACCATTCCCCCCCCTTCAATCACAAACCCCATTCATAATCTCAAGTATATTTTTCAATGCCTCCCCGGATGGTTTCAAAGGAATAAATTCAAGTCCTATATATCCGTTGTATCCAGTTTCTTTTATCCTCTGAATGATATTGCGATAGTTCAACTCACCTGTCCCGAATTCATGCCTGCCCGGAACATCTGCAGAATGAAAATGTCCTATTAAATCAACATTCTGAGTAATGTTCTGGATTATATTCCCCTCAGTAATTTGCTGGTGGTAAATGTCGTACAACAACTTCACATTTTTGCTTCCCACTTCTCTGATGATTTGAAAACCTTCTGCTGATGTGCTTAAATAATATCCTTTGTGGTTCACAAGAATATTTAATGGTTCAAGGACAAGTGTCACTCCTTCTTTTTCAGCAATTGGAGTAGCAGCCTTCAGATATTTAACTATATTCTCGTGCTGTGCTTCTCGTGGAACTCCCTGCAGTTCATTGCCGGTTGTAACAATCAACCTCTTTACATTCATCTTGTGTGCAGCTGCAACTGATTCTTCAATTGATTTCAGAAAAGCGTCCTTTTGTCCGTCCTGAACCAGAACTGCCCAGGGGTCAACGCCTACACTGGAAACAACAATTTTATTCTTGTCCATCTTTTTCAGCATACCGTCAATATCTTTGTTTCTCCATCCCCAGAATTCAAATGCAGAAAATCCAATCCCGGCAAACTTATCAATTCTTTCCAAAAATGAAAGGTCTGTAAAGATTGTTTCAGCACATGGTGACAGCTTAATCATTTTCCCTCCTTTTTTACCCACTTCTTCTTTTAACTGTGTTTAAAAACCAAACTTTAGGTGGCTCTTTAGTAAGAATAGATTCTGCGGCCAACTGTTCCTGTTTCCAATTTAAAGACGGTGTTTCAATTTTTTTATTCCAGAGTTGTAAGCATAAATTACCCTTCTCAGTTTTTAACAAAGCAAACCCTTTATTAAAATCCCTTCTTCTGTGTTAATTCTCCTGGAGTTGCAGATGTTGTCTGTACGAAAGAAATGGAACTTCTCAGCACAGTTAATTTTGTATTATCATCTACCTTCAGAATAACCCTGTCTCCCCTGAAATCAAGTATTGAACCACAGATGCCTCCGGCTATTATAACATTATCGCCCTTCTTCAGGTTTTCTCTCATTTTCTCTAATTCTTTTTCTTTTTTTACCTGAGGTCTGATAAGTATAAAATAGAAAATCAGGATGATGAGTATAAAAGGTAAAAAACCTATCAACCCCATTCCAGCACTTGGTGTTGCAGTTGGTTCTGGCATATTTCCCCCTTTTCTTATTTTTTTAGGGAGCAGGCATAAGCCGGGTTCTGTGGCCCCGATTCCGTTGAAGGAATCGAGATGGCGATCATTTCTCTAAGCGGCCTACCCGGGACCTCCGCCAAAAAGATAGGCGGAAAAACGAGCAGTTTTGGGTCCTCTATTTGGCCTTGTTCCGGATGGGGTTTACCATGCTTCCGATGTCGCCATCGGAACGGTAAGCTCTTACCTCACCTTTTCACCTTTACCCCCCTGCTTTCTTGCTTCATCCCCCTGCTTTCTTGCGAAAGCAAGAAGGGGGAGAACAGCAAGAAGGGGGGGCTGTATATTTTCTGTGGCACTTTCCGTGTCCACCAATAATTAGTGGCGGACCCCCTGATTGCTCAGGGCACCCTGCTCTTTGGAACCCGGACTTTCCTCTCTCCAATGGCGAGCGATCACCTACCTGCCCCCAAAAAGGGGACGCTTCTATTTTTATTCTACTGCTTCTATATTTTATTATGCAAAAATAGAAGCGTCCCCTTTTTCTTTTTTCACAGCTTGCATAGCTAACCTGTCTGCATATTTATTTTCGTCCCTGCTGATATGACGAACCCTGACGCTCTTGAAATTGGTAAGTAACTCCATGGCTTTCTTATAGAGAAGCTTGAGTTTTTTATCCCTTACTTTATAAAATCCATTAATCTGACGTGCAATCAATTCGCTGTCAGTATAAATGAACAGGTTATCAAGCCCAATTTCCATCGCTTTCTTAAGTGCCAATATTAAAGATTGATATTCAGCAATATTATTTGTAGCTTCTCCTAAATAATGGCTCAGCTCACAGAGCTGTTGTCCTTTTTCATTGTAAAAAACTACTCCTGCGCCAGATTTACCAGGATTACCAATGCATGCTCCATCGATGTAAATTTTAGTTTTGCTCATTTTTCTCCAGGATGATAAAGAATCCTTGCACAATTTTCACATCGGATTATTTCTTCATTTTTCTTAATTTTATTTCTCAGCTGGGCAGAAATTGTCATGTTGCAACTCTGGCAGACATCATTTTCCATTGCAACCACAGCAAAACCACCTCTGTTTTTGTACAGCTTCTGATATTCAGATAGAAGAACACGGTCTATTTTCCCTATCGCTTCTTCTCGGTGTTTTAAAAAAAGACTGAGTTTCTCGTTGGCTTGCTTCAAAACCCCCTCGCAATTTCCCTTTTCCTCTGATAATTTTTTCTTTTCTTCCTCCAGACTTTTTTCCTTCGCCTTTATTCGTGGACTTAGTTCCTCGATTGCCTCCATCAAAACTAAATTTTCATCTTCAAGTAATGATTTTTCCTTTTTGACCTTTTCAATTTCCTCATCTATCGCCGCAAGTTCTTTATTACTCTTTACCATATACACCCTATCTCTACATCTCTGAAGATGAAGATTTGCATCCTCTAAACTTCTTTCTTTACTCCTCAATTCTCTTTCCCTGGCGGTCAATTCATCTTTTTCTTCTTTGAGCTCACCCTCTTTAAATTTAATTTCCTCTTCGAAGCGATTTATTTTCTCAGTAATTTCCTTTATCAATTTCTCTTCGCTTCTTATCTGAGAATCTATCTTCTGCAAATTAATGAGTAATTGTAGTTGTTCGTTCATCTTAAAAAGCCCGATGGTGGGTGGAATCCGATTCGTCGCTTTCGCTCCCCATATGGGGTTTACACCCCCTATGGCGTCCCGATTTTCAATCGGGACTGTCACCCCCTCTACTACATAGGGGAAACCTTTCCCCTATAACCCCTTCAAATCGTTAGTAAGAAAGATGGTGGGTGGAATCCGATTTGAACGGATGACCCCCGCCTTGTAAGGGCGATGCTCTACCGCTGAGCTATCCACCCACATGGGGTCAGGTCGACCTGACCCCCTACTACTCGAATCTAAATTTAAACTCACCTTCTTTTATCATACCTAATTTTTCACGCGCTTTCTTCTCAATGGTAAAAGGGTCGTTTTCAAGTTTTTCAATTTCTATTTGCAGACTTTCATTCTCCTTTTGCAGACGTTTTATCTCTTCTTGAATCTGTGAAATTTCCTTCTTTAAACTCCTGACTTTCAAATAACCCGGTGTTAATATAATACAGCAAGCAATAGTAAATAAAATTCCCAATTTCAAGAAAGTTTTAAATTTTCCCTTCATTTTCTAAAGAACTTGTTGATGGCATTTATGTAAGCAAGGGCACTCGCTTCAATTACATCAGTACTGAGACCTCGACCTGAAAACAACCGCTTTCTTTTATCTTCTACCTTTATGTTGACCTCTCCCATTGCATCTTTGCCGCCCGTAACTGCTTTCAAAGAATAATCAACAAGGTTAACTGGAACTCTGGTTATCCGGTCTATTGCCCTGTATACAGCATCCACAGGTCCATCTCCACAGGAGGCTTCCTGAACAATCTTTCCTTTTTTACTTATCTTTACAGTAGCAGTTGGGATGGTTTGATTTCCAGTGGATACTTGAATATACTCAAGGCGAAAGAGCTGTGGAATTTTTTCTATTCCCTCTTCTACAATTGCTTCAATGTCTTCATCAAATATTTCTTTTTTCTTGTCTGCTAATTTTTTAAACTGAACAAAGGCTTTTCCCATGTCCCGTGAACTTAATCTGTGCCCGAGTTCTTCTAACCTTTTTTTGAATCCATGCCTCCCGGAGTGTTTACCAAGTATTAATCGACTTCCCTTTAGACCAATAACGCGAGGTGGAATTATTTCATAAGTTGCTCTTTTCTTAAGTACTCCGTCCTGATGAATACCTGCCTCATGTGCAAAAGCATTTCTACCTACAATCGCCTTATTGGGTTGAACAGGGATTCCGCTAAGGGTAGATACAAGACGACTCGTACGATAAATCTCCTCGGTTTTGATTCCAGTGTATACAGAGAAAAGAGCATTTCTTATTTTAATACTCATAACTATTTCTTCAAGAGATGCATTCCCTGCCCGTTCACCAATTCCATTAATTGTACATTCAACCTGTCTGGCACCGTTAACCACTGCCGCAAGAGAATTTGCTACCGCAAGTCCCAGATCATCATGACAGTGAACGCTCAGAACTATCTTATTTATATTGGGCACACTGTTACGGATATCTCTTATTAACAAAGCAAATTCCTCAGGTATGGTGTAACCAACTGTATCTGGAATATTCACTACAGTAGCGCCTGCATTTATTACTTTCTCTATAATTCTATACAGAAATTGTTTCTTACTCCTCGTAGCATCCTCAGGAGAAAATTCAATATCATCACTAAACCTGCGAGCATATTTCACTGCATTCACTGCTGACCTAAGGACTTCGTCATCGTCCATCTTGAGTTTATACTTCATCTGTATTGGAGAAGTGGCAATAAAGGTATGAATTCTTGGATGTGCCGCATCCTTTAATGCCATCCCGGCCTGCTCTATATCTTTCCTTGTGACTCTCGCAAGCCCGGCAATTATCTTGTTCTTTATCTTCTTTGCGATGGAGCTTACTGCCTCGAATTCGCCCGCGGATGAGGCGGGAAAACCAGCTTCAATAACATCAACATTTAACCGATTCAACTGCTGGGCAATTTCAATTTTCTCCTCAATGTTCAAACTTGCACCTGGTGATTGTTCGCCATCCCGAAGTGTAGTATCAAATATAATTACTTTTTCTTTATCCATGGCATCATTGACCTCAATTTTTCACCAACCTTTTCGATAAGATGTTCTTTATCCTTTTTCAAAAGGGCATTAAAGACCGGGCGGTTAGCCTGATTCTCTAAAATCCATTCCTGGGCAAATTCTCCGCTTTGAACTTCTTTTAATATCTTTCTCATTTCATCTTTGGTTTGCTGGGTAATAATCCTGGGCCCCCTTGTCAAATCTCCAAATTTTGCTGTATCACTGACTCTTTCTCTCATTCCGGTAATCCCTGTCTCCTGAATCATATCTGTAATCAATTTTAACTCGTGCAGGCATTCAAAATATGCCATTTCAGGAGCATATCCTGCCTCAACAAGAACTTCAAAGCCTGCTTTTATCAATGCGCTAACTCCACCGCAAAGAACTGTTTGTTCACCGAATAAGTCAGTCTCGGTTTCCTCTTTGAAAGTAGTTTCTATAACCCCGGCCTTTGTTCCACCTATACCTCTGGCATAGGCAAGACCTATTTGTTTTGCTTTGCCCGTAGAATCCTGATAAATAGCCAACAGACAGGGAACACCCTTTTTGTCAATATACATCTGACGGACAAGACTTCCCGGACCCTTAGGAGCTACCATTATGACATCAATATCTTTCGGCGGGACAATCTGATTAAAATGTATATTGAATCCGTGCGCAAAAAGCAGTGTTTTGCCTTTTTTTAATCCTGATAAAATTTCATTCCTGTAAACCTTAGGCTGCACTGTATCTTCAGTTAACAGCGATATAAAGTCTGCTTCCTTTGCAGCATCCGCAGCTGATAGAGGTTCAAATCCATCATCTTCAGCCTTTTTCCAATTTGGCGAACCTTTCAAATCGCTGGCCAGAACTTCAACGCCGCTATCTTTTAAACATAGTGCGTGAGCATGTCCCTGAATTCCATATCCTATTATTGCAACTCTCTTTCCTTTTAATAACTTTAAATCAGCATCCTTATCATAATAGATTTTAACCATTTATGCCCCCTCAATTAAAAATTTTGATTTAATATTTTAAACCATCGCAATATTATTGAGTATTACGATACTTCAAGTTATCCGCTGTTGCAGATATGTATAGATCTTTTATTCACGTATAATTTCAACCACCTTTTCAATAGCTTCATTAATCTTCTTTACTGTAAGATTGCCAACTTTATAGAGAACAATGTGACTGTCTGCTGTGAATATGCGGTTAGGTCTCAGGTTGCTCGACTGGCTTAACCCACCCTTCTCAAAATCCTTATCCTCAAGAGGAATAGCATAATTGTCTTTGATGGTCTGGCTTGTTATCTGACAGAGAATTACATCGTCTCCCTCTAATGCTGAGATAACTAAAGCAGGTCGCCTTTTGGCTTGTGTTAGGTCCGAAAAAGGGAAAGGAACAACAACGACATCACCTTTTATAAATTTTGCCATGCTTCATCTTCCTCTGGCTTTAACCAATCTTTTTTGAGAGACGATTCACTTGCAATGGCAATGTCAAACCTTTCTTTTATTATCCTGGTCTTCAGAAAATGAACAAAATCTAACACCTCATCAAGAACAGATTCTGGAACCTGCTCAATCTCACTTAAAAACATCTCTTTCTTGCTCACCGCGGCCTCCTTTTTAACTTCCTCTTAAGGTTCAACGATGGAAAACATTAAATCACCTTCTGCGACAAGTTTTCCTTCAACAAATGCCTGACCTCTCATCAATCCTATTTTGGATTTCATTCTCAAAAC
>MNUO01000007.1 GCA_001871015.1 Candidatus Desantisbacteria bacterium CG1_02_38_46 | reverse complement strand
TAATTTTAATCTTTATTTCTATTGTTCTTATTGGAAAGGATGTAAAATAATGTGGAAAAAATTCATTATTTTAGCTTTTTTCTCTAATGGTTTCTGTCTTTTAGCGGTGAATGCACTTATTAAGTTAGGAATGGGTAATTTTTTTCTATGCTATCTCTTAGTTTTTTATTTTGTTGGATTTCTCTGGTCTTTTCTTTTCTGTTTTAAATCAAGAACTTTCCCGGCTAAAAAAGAAATTATCATTGGTGTAGTAGCAGGAGTAAGCAGTTTTTCAGGTTCTCTGTTTATGACTCTTGCCTTAACCAAAATACCGGCAACAATTGTTTTTCCTATTGCTGGTGGAGGCAATTTAATTACTGTTTCCGTCCTTGCTGTTCTTATTTTCAAAGAAAAATTAGGAATCAGGGGGATTTTAGGGATAATCAGCGGAACTATCGGTCTTATTCTGATAAGTATATAATTTTACGACTCCAGAAACAATAAAAGAAGGGAGAATAAATGAAGCGGTATAAGAAAACTGATAAAAGTAGAACAAAAAATTGGAAATTAGAAGAACATGTTTTATTTAATGAATATGAATCTGACCCACTATCTTGGAAAAAGAGCGTAATTATAAACAAAACAAAATTACTGGGGAAGATAGAAGAACTACAAAACTTATCTGACAAATCTTCTTTGAGGTATGAAATTGGACTTATTCAGCAAATTGTCAATTTTCCCAAGTCAGATAAAATTGGAATTATGAACATAGACGGTAATGGCGACACAATAATAATGAACAAAGGTGCTCTACTAGAAGAATTAAGTCAAATATCTCAATCTCAGACTTTTGAACGAGCCCATTACTATATTGAGCGTCTTAAAAAAGGTGTTGAAAAAATCAGAACAAGCAAAATTAACGATATAAATTTAAATCGCTGGAAAGAATATACCGATATCCTTACCGACAGCCTCTGGGTTCTCGATAAAAGAGATGCATCTGGTGCACATATGGGATGGTATTGGGGTAATTTTATTCCACAAATCCCTCATCAAATGATGTTAAGATATACTAAGAAAAGTGAATGGGTACTTGACCCATTTGTTGGTAGTGGTACTACATTGATTGAGTGTAAGCGACTTGGCAGAAATGGCATTGGTTTAGAATTAAATCCTGAAGTTGCAGAAAAAGCAAAAGCACTTATCAATAAAGAGCAGAACCCATTTAATGTTAAAACTATTATCGAAACAGGAGACAGTCGCAAGATAGATTTAAAGAAATTACTTGAAAAACAGGGAATCAAAGAAACCCAATTATTGATTATGCATCCTCCATATCATAACATTATTAAGTTTAGCAACAGCGCTGATGATTTATCAAATGCTCCATCTACCGAATCTTTTTTGAAAATGTTTGGTGAAGTAATTGATAATACCTATCCCATACTTCAAAAAGGAAGATACCTCGCAATTGTGATTGGCGACAAATACTCCAGAGGCGAATGGATACCACTTGGTTTTTATACTATGCAAGAAGTAATGAAAAGAGGCTATTCCCTAAAAAGTATTATTGTGAAAAACTTTGAAGAAACACGAGGCAAGCGAAACCAAAAAGAACTCTGGCAGTACCGTGCTTTGGTCGGTGGATTTTATATTTTTAAACATGAGTATATTTTATTATTCAAAAAGGAGAAATAATGACTACACATGTTTTTATAGTTAATGAAAATACATTTCCAGCGCACTTAGAATATATGTTTGCGGGCACAAGCTCTGGAGAACAAGATAATAATATCAGTCTTTTGGCAGATATAAAAAGAGTTCGGGCTGGGGATAGAGTAATATTCTATTTTGAAGGAGTTGGTTTCTATGGAATATTCAAGATCAAAAAGAATATTGACTCAGATGGCAAGCAAATTGTATATTATGATAAAGATAACTTCTGCAACGGAAGGCTAAAGAAAAAACTTCTGTATAGAGTCTTCATTGAACCAGAAGAAGTGTACTCCCAACCAATTGATGAGTGGGATGCATTGGAAAAACTTCCAGATAATCCCAGAGATATTATCTGGAGTCTAATTTACAGAAAACTCAAAGGAGGTCGTGGTTGTACTCCTGTCACTCCCAAAGAAGCTAATAAATTGGTTGAACTAATAAGAAATAAAAACAATAGAAAATTTTTGGATCCTGCTGGAGGATTTTCTTGGGAAAAAGGTAAAATTATAAAAACAGATAGTTCTTTTCAATATGATAAAAGCAAAGCAAACATACCAAACATAGAAAAAATTATATATAGAAAAAGAAGAGTGGAAACATATTTGCAAGCATATTTTTCTGAAAATGCTGGTTTAAAAAAGTTTGACAATACATTTTTTGCTCAAATTTGCGGCAAAAGCAATGAGATAGATTGGATAGGCAATGAAGTTTTTTGTGGTGTTGGGATGCAAAAGATAGATATTTTCACTATTGTAAATAGTCCAAATAGAGGGTTTAGACTGATAGAATTAAAAACAGTCATAGACCTCGGAATTTGCTATCAATTGGAAAGATATGTAAAATGGTCTCTTGAGTATTTGAACGGTTCTGAAAACGGCACTAAACCTGAAAATTTATATCCCACAATTGTATTGCCAAAACCTTCAGAAAACAATGAAGAAGATACCGATAAATTATCAAAAATTCTACTGCCAAAGTTTAATAGCGAATTTAAAGCTAAGTGTCAACCTGTGAAATATTTTGAATATGAGTTTGATAAAGATAAAAAAATAGTATTTAGCGAAAAAAAATATTAATAAAAGTTAAATTAGGATAAATCTATTTTTATAATAATTATGCTGCTCAAGAATAATACACATATGAATTTCAATGAATTATTTGATGTATCTCCTGCAAAAGTTGCGACATTACGTGAACGCATAGAACGTTTAAAAATTGATATCTCAGATATTGAAGAACAGTTTATCCGCGGCGGTGGAAAGGGTGGGCAGAAAATCAACAAGACAGCCAACTGTGTGAGATTGAGCTATCCGCCGCTTGGAATTCAGGTGCGGATGCAAAAAGACCGCAAGCGCAGCATAAACAGATTCCTTGCGCTGCGTGAACTTGTGGATAAAATTGAGATGCGAATTTCTCCCCGGACATCTAAGTGGCTCAAGGAAATAGAAAAAGCACGCCACAGGAAATCAGCACACAGACGCAGGACACTTTTAAAATATGGCCATAATTAAATTTTAGAGAATCTGTAAAAAGTATTCTGTTTGAAAAATGAGTAATCTAAAAAAAATTAGAAAAGGGAGGGGAAAATGAAAAAAGAAATTGGTTTAGTGGTGATTGTGGTTCTTCTGTGTTCAGGTGTTAGTTATGCAGGGTTGTTCGGGAAAAGCGACAAGGAAGTAGCGGAAGAAATAAAGAAAAGGGAGGCGGTCCTAAATGCATCCTTCGGCGAAACGCTTGCCCGGAAGGATAAAGAAATTGCTGCAAAGAATGTTGAAATTGAAAAATTAAAACTTGATAATGCTAAATTATCTGCGGAATTGGAAGAATCAAATAAGAAATTGGAAAAAATGGAACAAGAGAAATCTGTCCTTCCTGTCGAGCAAAAAGTAGAAGAAACCCGTACTCTCGAAGAAATTATAACCACAGAAATAACAAAATATGCGCAGGTTGTTCCTTCTGCTGAAGAATTGAAAATAATTTTTAACACTGACTTTTTCTTTTATCACGATGTGCTTGAAGCCGTTATTTACCGCTCTCTCGACGTAATTGTAAAAGCGCTGAAAGCTCATCCGGACCACCGTATCATTATTGCCGGCTACACTGATAGTTTTGGGAGTTCAAAAACGAACCTGCATACCTCTCTCGTCAAAGCAAAGGCGGTGGCAAATTATCTGATTGCAAAAGAAATCCCTGAAGACAAAATAATCGTTGAGGGACTGGGCTCAGCCTGCCCGATTGATACAAATAAGACCAGAGAAGGCAGAAAACAAAACAGGCGTGTGGAAATTATTATTAAATAAACGCGATGTAACATTATTCTAATGGCTACTTTAATTTTTGACCTCGATGGTGTTATCTGGCGTGGGACAATTCTTATAAACAGAAAAATTCCAGCCATTATTGAAAAATTCAGAAGAAACAGACATAAAATCTACTTTCTAACTAATAATTCTACTCGTTCACAGTCAGGTTATCAGAAAAAATTAGAAAAACTTGGTATAAAATCAAAGCGTTCAGAAATAATATGTTCTGCAAATGCTATCAGAATGTATCTTGAAAAAAGAATAAAAAAGGATTTTGGCAATCCAGGTTTCAAACCAAAGATCTTTGTAATCGGGACGCTCCCGCTTAAGAAAGAAATTAAAAAAGTTCCTGCTAAAATCCTGAAACTAAACGACAAAGACAAGGCAGATTATGTTGTGGTAGGAATGGATTGGCATTTTACATACAAAAAAATGAGAAGAGCTTCATCAGAATTAATCAATGGAGCAAAGTTTATCGCCACAAATGCAGATAAAACATTTCCTGAAAAAAATACAATTTCTCCAGGTTGCGGCTCACTGCTTGCTGCAATAAGCACTGCTTCAGGTAAAAAACCGTATATAATCGGAAAGCCAAACCCAGAAATCATTCGCATTGTTCTTGGCAAAAAATCCCTGAAAAATGAAAAAACTTATTTCATCGGGGATAGACTTGATACTGACATTATATTCGCAAACCGAATGGGTTTTATACCAGTGATGGTCCTGAGTGGTGCGACAACACAGAAAATGGCAAGAGAGGCAAAGGGTCTGCATAAACCAGAATATATTATTAAAGATGTAACTGGAATGAGAAAGATTATAAAAAATATTTGAGATGGAAAATGAATTTATTAGAAATTTTTGCATTGTTGCACATATTGACCATGGAAAATCCACCCTTGCTGACCGCATCCTTGAAATGACCGGTATGGTTGAGAAAAGGGATATGCAGGAACAGATACTGGATTCTATGGACTTAGAGCGGGAGCGTGGTATTACCATCAAGGCAAAAGCAGTAAGGATTATATACAAAGCCGACGATGGAAACGATTACACTTTGAATTTGATTGACACGCCCGGCCATGTTGACTTCAGTTATGAAGTTTCCCGCAGCCTTGCTTCCTGTGAAGGAGCAATCTTGCTTGTGGATGCAAGTCAGGGAGTTGAAGCCCAGACAATCGCCAATGCTAACCTTGCCATACAGCACGAATTGAAAATTATCCCGGTTATAAATAAAATTGACCTGGCAAATGCGCAGATTGAACGTACCAGCTCTCAGCTGATTAAGTTATTAACGCTCGGCGTACAACCCTCGCTTGCCCGCCAAATCTGGGTGCCAACCCGTGAAGCAGTGCTCCACCCCACGATAGTGAGTCAGGTGGGCGGAATGCACGACGATGTTATTTTTGCCAGTGCCAAGAATGGACAGGGCACCAAGGAAATCCTGGAATCAATTGTCAGAAAAATTCCGCCACCAAAAGGTTCATCTAAAAATCCACTGGCATGCCTCATCTTTGACTCCTCCTTCAGTCCCTATGAAGGTGTAATCGTCTATGTGAGAGTAATGGAAGGAAAAGTCAGGAAGGGTGAAAAAATCAAATTAATGTCCACTGGAAAAACATATGAAGTCATTAAAGTTGGAGTTTTTGAACCCCGTAAGATGATTGAAACAAATATACTTTCCAGTGGAGAAGTCGGTTATATTATTGCAAACATCAAGGATATTCGCGACACACAAATCGGAGATACTGTTACGCATCCGGACAGACCAGCAGTTAAACCTTTACCCGGATATAAAAAAGTAAAACCAATGGTCTTTGCCAGTATTTATCCTGTAAGTTGCGGTGATTTTGAAATGCTGAAGGGTTCTATGGAAAAATTGAGCCTTAATGATGCATCTTTTACCTATACCGTTGAAGATTCTCCTGCGTTCGGTCCGGGATTGCGCTGTGGGTTCCTGGGGCTACTTCATATGGATATTGTCAAAGAACGGCTTGAACGGGAATACAACCTCGAATTGATTCTTACTATGCCCAGTGTCATCTACCGCGTAATCACTCATAATGGTCCGGTAGAAATTGACAATCCAGCGAAGATGCCTCAACCAGGTTCAATTGTTAAAATTGAAGAACCATACATAAAAGTGATGATAATAAGTCCGATAAAATATGTAAGTAATGTTATGGACCTCGTATTAAAGCGAAAACGGGGTATCTTCAAAAATATGAAGTATATGGATGAAACACAGGTGTATTTAGATTATGAAATGCCGTTAGGCGAGATGATTCTGGATTTCTACGACCAGTTAAAATCTATCTCAAGCGGCTATGCATCTCTGGATTATGAAGTGTTAGATTATAGGCTCGGGGACCTGGTGAAAGTGGATGTGCTGGTAGCTGGAGACAGAGTAGATGCGCTGTCTTTCATTGTACACAGGGATAATGCGGACCACAGAGGAAGAGAACTGGCAAAACAACTGAAGGAATTGATTCCACGCCACATGTTTGAAGTGGCAATTCAAACAGCAATTGGCGGAAAAATAATTGCCAGAGAAACCATTCCTGCACTGCGTAAATTTGTCACTGGCAAATGTTATGGTGGAGACATCACCAGAAAACGCAAATTATGGGAAAAGCAGAAGGAAGGTAAAAAGCGAATGAAGATGATTGGCAGAGTCGAAATTCCACAGGAAGCATTTCTGAGCATATTAAAAATATAGCTGTCATTGCGAAAAGCAAAGCAATCTACTTTTGTAGTGGCAGACCTTGGTCTGCAAGTAGTGGCAGACCTTGGTCTGCAAGTAGTGGCACGACCCCGATGGTAACATCGGGGTGCCCCGGCTCTGCAAGTGGAATAAATATGCAAAAGAAAAAACAGGTGTTAAAATATACTGTTTTCAAAATCGAGCCCGGTAAGATTAATTACCGCTCAGATGAATCATGGATGGGAATCTGTGCTACAAAAAAAGGGATTTCCTTACTTGTGTTACCACGTTCAACGAAGGAAGAGGTGTTGGAATTAATAAAGAGCAGTGCTGGCGAATCACAGATAGAGGAATCTCCACAGGATTTTGAAAATTTAAGGAAAAACATTGAAAATTATTTTGCAGGCAAGAAAGCTGAGTTTGATTACACCATTGACTTAAGCCGCTACACTCCTTTTCAAAGTGCTGTATTCACTGCCACGCGTGCCATTCCATATGGGGAGACGCGTTCATATCGGTGGGTGGCAAAGAAATCGGGCAATCCCAAAGGGTATAGAGCAGTCGGGCAGGCACTTAAAATAAATTCCATTCCCCTGCTTGTCCCCTGCCATCGCGTGATTGAACAGAATGGGAAAATTGGTGGATTTTCCCTGGGAATAAAATGGAAAGAGCGGCTACTCCAGCTGGAAGGGGTATTACTTACTTAAGTAGGGGCAGACACTATTTTTTAAAAGCCTTATTTAAAAAGGGTTTTCTAAGGGGGTATATATGGCAAAGGTTTTAGTTTTGTACTATTCCAGAACAGGAAATACAAAGAAGATGGCTGAACTCATTGGAGAAGGTGTAAAGAAAGAAAGTGCAGATGTTGATGTGAAGGATGTCAAAGAGATTAAAGTTGAAGCGTTGCTCAATTACGATGGAATTATCATCGGCTCGCCGACTTATTATGGAACACTTGCCGCAGAAATTAAAAAATTTCTCGATGAAAGTGTAAAGTTTCACGGACAACTTGAAGGCAAGGTTGGTGGCGCTTTTTCTTCATCAGCAAACATTGGTGGAGGAAATGAAACAACTATTTTAAGCATAATTGAAGCAATGTTAATTCATGGAATGGTTGTCCAGGGAAATTCCAGTGGTGACCACTATGGGCCTGTTTCAATCGGCGCTCCTGATGACCGCGTGAAAAAACAGTGCAGAGAACTTGGCAGTCGCATTGCCAGGTTGGTTAAAAGATTGGGCTAAGTGGTCTATTTCAAAAGTTCTGTTATGTATTTACATAGACAGATAAAACTTTTTGTGGATCGTTCCACAACGGAAATTCTTCAAGGATTGACTCTTGGAAAATTACTGGTTGATATTGATTAATGACATTCTCACTAACAAGATTAAGTCTTTCTTTAAGGTCTTTCCTGGTGAATTTCCAGCTAAAGGGACGAGCTACTTCTTGGTATCGAACTTGGAAATTCATTAGACGTCTTTCTACTGTTTGAAGATTTG
>MNUO01000043.1 GCA_001871015.1 Candidatus Desantisbacteria bacterium CG1_02_38_46 | reverse complement strand
ATCAAAGCTTTCTGTTCCTGAACTACTTTTTTGAAACCTGTTGTTTCAAGAGCCCTGTCTACATTTGCATAGGCATTTCCCGGATTGTCTCCGACAAATGGAATTGCGCCGCGCTCTTTTACAATCTTTATCATTGCTTTAAGAATAGAAGGATGTGTTGTAGCAGCATCATCCGGGATTGAAGCCATAAGCATATTGGGCTTTAACAGAACTTTTTGACCGGGTTTTACAACTTCCTGTAGACCGCCAACAAGAAAAAGAGCCTGGCGAACAGCGATTTCAACTTTAGCATCTTCATAATCATCACATTTAACAATTGAAACAATAGCCATAAATTTCTCTTTTGAAGGTGTCAGGTCGACTTGACACCTTCTTAGCCACTTTGACATGTAACTTGGGACTTTAGTCCTGATATTTGTCATTTGTCAAGACCTGACACCTTTTTAGCCAAAATACTGGTGGAGATAAATTATTAATGGAGCGAACACAAGCGAGACAACTGCCATTAACTTCAGAAGAATATTCATTGCAGGAGCAGCTGTATCTTTAAAGGGGTCACCGACTGTATCTCCAATGACTGCTGCAGCGTGTGTCGGTGTTCCCTTTCCGCCGAGATTTCCTTTTTCAATGTATTTCTTGGCATTATCCCAGGCACCTCCTGCATTTGCCATTTTTATTGCAAGAGGAACTCCACTTACAAGAGAACCTGCAAGCAATCCTCCAAGCGCTTCTTTGCCTAACACCACTCCAATTCCAATTGGCAGAGCCACAGCTATTATTCCAGGCACAATCATTTCTTTCAGAGCATGAGCAGTAGTAATGTCAACACATCTGGCATATTGTGCTCGGGCTCTACCTTCCATTAACCCTGATATTTCTTTAAACTGGCGCCTGACTTCTTCTACAACTTTAAATGCAGACCTTCCAACTGCCTGCATTGTCATTGCAGCAAAAACAAATGGAACCATTCCTCCAATAAAAAGTCCTGAAATAATCCGTGCATCCATTATATCAAGAGAGATTATCTGAACTCTTTGAATATATGCAGAAAAAAGAGCAAGTGCAGTTAGTGCAGCAGAACCTATAGCAAAACCCTTGGCGATTGCAGCAGTGGTATTTCCTGCTGAATCTAAGGAATCCGTTATTTTTCTAACCTCGGGCCCAAGGCTAGCCATTTGGGCAATACCACCTGAATTGTCTGCTATAGGACCATACGCATCCACTGCCACAGTTACTCCAACAATAGCAAGCATTCCGACTGCACTTATGGCAATTCCAAAAAATCCTGCAGAAAAATAGGAAATCAAAATAGCAACAACAATTACCGCTATTGGAATAACTGTGCTCTTCATACCTGTTGCTAAACCCTGGATTATTGTTGTAGCAGCACCTGTTTCTGAGGACCTGGCAATATTTTCAATTGCCTTTCCTGAAGTATAAAATTCAGCAGTGAATCCTATTGTCATTCCTGCAATTAAACCTGAAAGTGCACAGTAGAAAACTGATATTTCACCGTACCAGAATCTAATAATTACAAATGCAGCAATTGCAAATAGAACTGCGCTAGATATTGTCCCGTTACGCAATGCTGTCTGGGGATTTTTGGTGCCTGTTTTCACAAAAAATGTTGCAATAATTGATGCGATAATTCCGCCTGCAGCAAGCAAAAGAGAAAGCGTAATACCTTTAAATTGCATTTCTGGTTTGAGAGTCGTAACCGCAATGATAAAACTGCTGATGATTGCACCAACATATGATTCATACAAATCAGCTCCCATCCCTGCTACATCTCCAACATTATCTCCGACTAAATCAGCAATGACAGCTGCATTTCTGGGGTCATCCTCAGGAATATTCTTTTCAACCTTTCCCACAAGGTCTGCTCCAACATCCGCTGCCTTTGTATATATTCCACCACCGACCCTTGCAAATAATGCAACTGAACTTGCACCCATACTGAAACCAGCCAGAATATTCACTATCTTAAGCATATCCATTCCGGCTTTTGCAAATATTATATAAAGAAAAGATATGGCGAATAACCCGATACTCACTACAGACATCCCCATAACTGCACCCCCCTGAAAAGCAATACCTATGGCATGGTTAAATCCTTTTTTTGCAGCTTGAGCAGTACGGGTATTCGCCCTTGTTGCAATCTGCATTCCTGCATATCCTGCAGCAATCGAACAGATTGCACCAATACAGAAAGAAATCCCTGTCCATAAATTTATACCAAAAATTAAAATCAACGCTAACACAATAACAAAAATAGTAATGGCTTTATATTCCCTGTGCAGAAAGGCCATCGCGCCTTCACGGATTGCACCAGAGATTTCCTGCATTTCTTTTGTCCCTGGGTCCTGTCTAAGAATCCAGAAAGATAAAAGTATAACAAATAATATTCCCGCAAAACCAACGCCGCCTGAATAAAGTATGAAACCCATTAAATATTACTCCATCCGTCTATAACTCTTTTCACTACTTTTCTTGCTAACTTCTCAACTACTTCATTAATTGCTTCATTTTCAACTTTAATTTCAAGTCCTCCTTGTGTGGAAGATGCAGCGGCCCAGCTCTCAATATTATCTTCACGCCAGAGGATTTTATTCTGTTTTAAATCTTTTAGCCAGATATTTATAATAATGCGAACCTTATATTCCTCTACATTCATCTTTTCTGTATAAGAGAGCGGCTCCAAAGCATATCGTTTAATTTCCCCGAACAGTATAGCATCTGACTCATCTTCCCCGGTTGTGATTAACCTGCCATCTGCAATGAATTCCCTTGTAACTGCAGAAGTTATTTTTTCATCCAGATCTGGTCGAAAACTTTCGTTTGCAAATGTGTTAATGTTTATCTTTTTTATATATGAAGGTAAAATGGACGGACCAACATATACACACCCTCCAAAAAATAGTCCGCAGGATACAATCCACAGGATACAGGATATAAAAACTTTGAACTTTGAACTTTCAGCTTTCAGCTGCATTTTGCGCCTCCCTGTTATAAATATTCATAGCTTTTTTAATGCCTTCATTAATTATAGCTGCAATTGCCAGGACTGCTTTTGATATTGAACTTATTATAAATTCTTTTTCACTTTTTTCGAATCCTGATAGAACATATTCAGTCACATCTTCTTTCTGGGTGGGTCTGCCAATGCCTATTCGAATGCGAATAAAATTGGTTTCCCCCAATTTTTTTATAATTGATTCCAGACCTTTATGTCCCCCGCTTACTCCTTTTTCTCTTATCCGCATCCTGCCCACAGACAGGTTCATATCATCACAGATAACAATTAATCCAGATTGAACCGGAATATTGAAATATTCAACCAGTGAACGGACAACCGTTCCACTCTGATTTACAAATAAACCTGGCTTGACAAGTAGAACCTCTTCCCCCTCCATATATCCTCTGCCTAAATATGCACAGAATTTTTTATTTGGCAGAATTTTAATCTTATACCGGGAAGATATTGCATCAATTATCTTAAATCCAAGGTTGTGTTTTGTATTTTTATATTTATTGCCTGGATTACCCAGGCCCACAATTAATATCACTTCTTCTCATCCTTTTCTTCCCTGATTTTCTTCTTACTTTCTTCTTCCTTTACTTCTTCGCTTTCTACTACTTCAACCCCTTCTTCTTCCTTTACTTTTTTAATTAGTTCTGGCTCGGCTATCTCTTCTTCCGGCTTCTTCTCTTCTTCCAGTACAGTTGGCGCAATAACAGTGACAACAGTAGAATCAATGGGAGTGAGCACTTCCACGCCTGGTTGAATCTTCAATTTTTCTACTGTAAAGGAATGTCCTATATCCAATTCTGAAACATCCAGAGTTATCTTTTCCGGAATATCATTAGGAAGACATTCCACTTCCAGTTCTCTTAAAATTTGTTCTAGTACTCCTCCCTTTTCTTTTACGCCCTTTGCTTCTCCAGTTGTTTCTATCGGAACCTTTATTGTCACTTTTTCCTGTAAGGAAACTTTATAAAAATCAACATGAACAATATTTTCCTGGACAGGGTCACGCTGAACTTCCTTGACCATCACAGTCTTTTCTTTATCCTCTACAATAAGGTTAATAAGAACATTCTCGCCCTCAGATATGATATTGTGTAAATTTGCAACTGAAACTTTCAGGTGTATTGGTTGCTCATCTTTTCCATACAGCACGCCAGGAATGAAACCGGTTCTGCGAATTCTTCTTGAATTCGCTGAACCTACTTTATCTCTTATTTCTGCATTCAATTTTATCTTTTCCACATTAACCTCCTTCTTCCAACATTTACACGAATAATGATGACACTGATTCCCCCTGATGAATTCTCTTGATTGCCTCCCCGAGCAGGGGTGCAATAGATAGCATCCTTATCTTTTTTGATTTTTTGTTGTTCAGTGGAATAGTGTTAGTTGCTATCACTTCTTTAAGTGGTGATTTCTCTATATGCTGGGTGGCAGAGCCCGAGAAAACAGGATGAGTACACACTGCATAAACTGTTTTTGCACCTTTTTTTATAAGTACTTCAGCGGCTTTCACAATACTACCTCCTGTATCAATCATATCATCTAATATTATAGCATTCTTGTCTCTAACATTTCCCACCACATGGTGTACCTCGGAAACATTAGGACGGGGACGCCTCTTGTCAATTATTGCCATTGTTGTATTAAGTCTTTTTGCAAATGCTCGAACCCTCTCGGCACCACCGGTATCAGGTGAGACAAAAACAAGGTTATCTAATTTCATCTTCTGAATATAATCTATTAGAACAGGGGCTGCAAAGAGATTGTCAACAGGTATATCAAAAAATCCCTGAATCTGTCCTGCATGAAGATCCATTACAAGGACTCTGTTCACACCCGCGATTGTAATGAGATTAGCGACTAACTTTGCGGTTATCGGCGCCCTGGGTTGAACTTTTCTGTCCTGTCTGGCATATCCATAATAGGGAATCACTGCAGTTATTCTCTCTGCAGAGGCGCGACGAAGAGCATCGACCATAATTAGCAATTCCATAAGATTCCTGTCAACAGGTGGAGAAGTTGGCTGGATTACAAAAGTATCAGCCCCCCTCACATTTTCGTTTATTTTTACAAAAATCTCTCCATCACTAAAAGACCTGACTTCTGCATTTCCTGAAGGTACATTGAGATAATCACATATCTCCCTTGCCAGTTCTGGATTTGCATTTCCAGTAAAAATCTTCATTTCATTGGACATTTTCCTCCCCCTTCCAAAGTATTTGAAATTGTTTCTATTGTTTTTTTGACCTTTTTTTCTGTTTTTTTCCTGCTTTTGTAAACTTTTGCTTCAGCAAAAATTCTAATAATGGGTTCTGTATTTGATGGACGTAACTGCACCCAGGAGTCATCCCTGAAGAAAATTTTATATCCATCTATTTTATTCACATCTTTCACTGATCCATTTATTCTCGATATGACTTTATCCATATTTTTTTCTTGATTCTCACCTGGAGAAATTTTTAATTTGGACTTAATCAAAACATACTCAGGAAGTTCCATCTCTAATTCTTTTATTTTTTTTCCTGTCCATGCTAAATACGCAAGAATAAGAGCCATACCAACTGTAGAATTGCGACAATAAGTAACATTGCCAAGAATTACTCCGCCATTTCCCTCTCCGCCGAAAAGACTGTTATTCTCCTGCATGGCTTTAACCACATTTACTTCCCCGATACCAGTGCGAATTATGTGAATTCCATAATCACTAGCTATGTCATCCCATGCAGAACTGGTAGATAAATTAACCGGTATATTTTTTATATATTTATTGGAATTGTATCTTTGAAGTTCAAGAAGAAATTTTCCGCATAGAAGAAGGGTATGTTCCTCACTCACTAAAGGCATTACGACCAATCTATCCTGGTCAGGGTCGAAAGCAAATCCTATATCAGCCCCTGTCTTTTTAATTGCTTTCTTTAAATTGCCAAGATATGGAGGTGCAGGTTCTAAACGACGCTGGGAATTTTCAATTGAAGAAGAATTAATAACAAGAATATTTTTCTTTTTTAATCCAAGATGGATTAAGAATTGCCAGGGAATTTTTGCAGTTTCTTTACTGCAGGCATCAATGACTACTCTATAATTATGTTTTCTAATTTCTGCAAAGATCTCTTCTCCCTTACCTTTTTTGCCACTGACTAAATCAATCGCATCTTTAACCCTGGTTATAGTCCATTCATTGTATTGTTGTACCAGATCTGTTCGGGGTAATTCAGGAAAGTCTGCCCTCGCAAGTCTGTCATTAATCTTTTCCATTTCTTTCTTTCCCAGCAACATCCCATCTCTACCAAAGAGTTTAATGCCATTCCACTCAACGGGATTATGGCTTGCTGTAATATTTATACCTCCTGCTGCTTTATAATTTTTTATTGCCCATTCTATCATTGGCGTGGAAGTAACTCCTAAATAAATTAATTTAATTTTTGCACCTTTTCTTTTAATTATATCTTCAATCGCTTCTTTTATACCGAGGATGAGAGCATTCCCTGATTTTTTATCGTCTTTTCCAAGGATAATTTTTATTTCCCCGCAATATCTTTTTTCTTTAAGGTATTCTTTATAAAAATATAAGGTTGTCTTATATGCTTCAGAAAAAGTCAGAGTTTTTCCAACCTTGCCCCTTATTCCTGAAACCGAACATATTAATTTTTCCATTAATCCTCTATTGAATTCACGCCTTCTGGAGGAGGAAGAATATACCTTATCGGTTGAATTGTACCATCTTTCTTTCTTACGCAATGCACATGTTTATTTTTTAATACTGAATGTTCAATCTGGACATTATCATCAATAGTTGAACCAAAAACATAGCTTGTTCCTTTAATCAAAACACTGTTGCCAATACGCTCAGGGTTTTCATCGCTACCTGTCATATTTACAGAAGATTCGATACGGCAGTTCTCTCCTATTTCCAGATTACCCTTGATAATATCTCCTTGAAAAATTTCTGAGTGCCTGCCAATTTTAAGCACCTGATTGGGATAAGTTGAAAGATGAACACGTTCTCCAATAATCACTCCTTCTGACAATTTAATATTTCCATCAAGATATGCATGGTCTTTAATAACAACACCTACATTTAAATCAACTCCTTTACCAATGTGGACACCCTTGCCAAGGACAATATCGAGAAGCCTTCCATTTTTGTCTAATTTTAAAATTTTATTAACAACTTCTTCAGTAATAAAGAAATCTTCGCGATCTTTAAAAGTAATTATATTTTTTAATTTATCATAAACTTTATCGCGTGCTATTTCTTCCATCTTTTTCAATACTGATCTATTATTAAAAGCAAAAACTACATAGTTTTCTTTGACCGGTACGACTCCAACAGAAAGAGAAGATTTGTGAAAAATCTGAATCATTTCGGTCAGATACATTTCATGCTGAATATTATCAAGGGTAATTTCTCCGACATATTTTTTAACACTTCTCCCCTTAAAAGCATAAACACCGGCATTGAACTCATTAATGCGTAATAATCCTTTTTTAGAAAAACAATATTCCTTATTTTCAAAATTAGTTTTATAAATCCCCTTCAAAGCCTTGATATCTCTGAACTCTTTAATTTCAATAATTCTGGAAAAGCTTTTTCTGGTTTTCTCTGGAACTCTGATTATTCTACCGTAGTAATTTTCTAAAGGATTCCCCTGGTAGTTTCCTGATAAAACCATCATTTCATAATTTGAGTTCTTAAATTTTTTCTTAAAATCCCTGATTGCCTCTGGTGTTATCAAGCCCATATCACCAGGGAAGATATAAATATTCTCAGGAATAAATTTAATTCTGGATAAAAATTCCATTGCTACATAAAGTGCATGCCCTGTTCCTCTCTGTTCTTCCTGATAGACAAACGCTCTTCCTTTATCCTTTCCTATTGTACGCGCAATATCTAAAGCGTTAATTCCCACAATAACAATTTGATTTGCTGAACAAAGACCTTTTTTTGCAATCTCCGAAACTCTGACAACGGTAGGAACCCCCCATATTTCATGAAGCATCTTCGGCGTTTGAGATTTAAGCCTTTTTCCATGTCCAGCAGCAAAAATTATAGAAAGATCCTTACAATTTAAATCAAAGTCCGAAGACAAATTTTTCAATTCAGTTTCCACATCAACCATAACTATTTCTCCTTTAAATTAAATGTGGCAAGCAATAATGCTGAAATAAGTGCAAGACTCATTCCAAACATAAATGCTATCCGCGGACCCCTCCAGTCCCATAGAAAACCCATAAGTAAACTTGCGGGTAATGCTATTAGCCCGACCACTGCGTGATAAATTCCAAATGCAGTGGCACGATGCTGGGGTAAAATCATTTTTGATACAAAAGACCTGCTCACACCATCAGTGAGTCCGTAATAAAATCCATAAATTATGAAAAGAAGCCACGCCTGATACTGAAATGATGCAAACGCAAATCCAAAATAAACCAATGCGTATATCAGAAACCCGTAGGTAATAACCCTTTTGGAACCTATCCTGTCAGATGCTATGCCTGATGGCAGAGATGATACAGCATAAGTAGAGTTAAATGTAAGCCAGAGTATTGGAATAAACATCGGGCTTACACCAACATTGTTAGCCCTTAAGATTAAAAATGCATCACTTGAATTTCCAAGCGTAAAAAGACCGATTACAAATAAAAATTTTTTAAAATCAGCGGGAAGTTTCTCATTAACAGACTTATCCTGCAAATTTTGGACTTCTGATATAATTGATTTTTTTTCTCTTGCCATTGACACAAGGAGCACAGCTACAATCGC
>MNUO01000099.1 GCA_001871015.1 Candidatus Desantisbacteria bacterium CG1_02_38_46 | reverse complement strand
AAGAAAAGTCCATAGGAACATGCCCGAACATGTCTTTTGCGGTGCACAGTCCAACCATTCTAATATCTGCAGGATAAGAATATTGGGAAAATATTTTTGCATAAATTTCTCTTCCTTCAGGGTCTATATCCTCAAGAAGATGTTCTATTCCTGTTCCGCAGAAAATTTCAAATTTACGCGCTCCGGCAGAAAAACGCACATCAGTAACATCTTCCTTATAGGAAGCTTCTATCATACCAATTAGTTCGTCGGCCCCAGTAACTTTGTGATTTTTATCTTTTGCTTCATTGTACAGAAGGTGGATAAGTCTTATCTTGTCAAAGACACCTGCCCTGTTAATTTCTTCGCTGCCTAACATTTTTTTGTTTTTCCAGTTTGTGATAACATAATTATTTCTTACTTCTTCGTCTTCATAAAGAACGCCTGCTTTGTTTAAAGTAACTGCGAGTCTTGGGAGGCGGGTAAGATATGCATTCTTTTCTCCCAGGACAGAGAAATACTCTTTGTAACGGGAACTCAATAATTCAACAGATTTCTCTTCCCATTCCTTTTCGTCCGGTACAGAACGACGCATTTTCAGAATTGTGTATAAATCTGCAGTGATTTTTTCTCTTAATTGTTCGTTTCCGGGAATGCCGAAACCATCAAAAATTTCATCTTTTGTTTCAGGATTTAACGCCCTTGTTATAATTGCATAAAGAAGAGAAAATTCTTTAGGAACACAGAATCCACCATATGTTTCTCCGCCGGGAAGCACCATACGGTCACCCCTTTTATTCCATTCACTGCGGAAGAATTCAAAATCGCCAACCCCTAAAGTATTGATATTTGTTCCTGCGCACAAAGAAAGATAATAAACGCCGCCTCGCGTGAAGAAATTTTCTCCTACCTTCAAGAATTCTGCAATCTGTGGTCGGTTAACCGCTGTAACACCTGCAATATTAAATAGAGAATACAATGATTTTCCGCTCCTGGCCGCATCTTCTCCATCTCCCCCTACCCATTTAGGGACAGTTCTTACGGATTCAATAATTTCAGGCCCTAAGTCAACACGGCTTGGGGCGTAAACCAGATTAAATCTCTTGCAGGGTCCTGAGGAATCATAACGGTATTTCTCCTCATTTAAAAGATGTGCCAATCCCTTCCTGGAAACCAGTTCTCTTCTTGCGTTGAATCTGGCAAGCGGACCAACATAATCTCTCAATACATTTTTGCTGTTCAGGTTAAGTTTTTCGGCGGAAATTTTATTGACAAGAGCAGAAATTTCAGGATGGAAACCTGCCAGCATCAATGATGCTTTGCACATATCATCCTCACAATTGCTCAATCCTGAATCAGCAATGACTTTAAGCATCTCCCCCTGTAATTCTTCTTTTTCCACTATTTCTAAGGCAATTTTTCCTATTTCCTTCCTGTAGAAACTCATTTTATCCACAACTTCTTTCTCTAAATGATACTCCCTTTCAATATTGTAAAGGGAAATGGCTTCCTCTAACCAGTTTGCGATATTTACCTGAGTTTCAGTAGGGCCAAGAGTGGTCAGCACATGAACAGTTGGAATCGGTCTTTTTTTCTGCAAAACATAAGGGAGATAAAAATCAGCTCTCTTGTTATTTTCTGTTTTTGATTCCTTCAATTTTAAATTTTTGCACAGTTTTAAAATTGCTTCATATCGGGAAGAACCTTTTGACTGCAAGGAAGAAATTTCTTTCGCACGTTTCTGTGCACATTCTTCTATAAAAACCGTAAGGGATGCTACTTCTTTTTCTTTTTTATTTTTCTTGATAAATGCAATAATTTTTTCTTCGTTCTCATCTTTTAAATTAGATTTTGCTGCAACAAGACGTCTGGCTATATCAACATTTTCCCTCATCATAACATCCTCAATATTTTTTGCCCACCAATCTGCAGATGTCTTGTAAATTATTTCTAGCACCTCTCTTTCAGTAAGAGCAATAACTTCATACCCTTTATCTTTTGGAATAATAAAATAATGGGCAAATGCAGGAAGGGCTTCCACCCAATCCTGGGCATATTGGAGCCATACCGAATTAGGTGTAATCGTAGTATTGTGTCCGCAATCTCTAATTAATTTTTCTACTTTTGGATTTTCTCCAAAAAATGGATCAAGTAAATCGTTTACGCGGGCAATGTTTATTGCATCAAGCTCATGTATACGGGAAAGAAAAGAAACAAAAGCAGGCTCAAATTTGGGAGAAGATAATATTTTTTGTTCAAACCTATAGACAATTTTTCTAAACGCATCGATATTTTTACGGAAATTTTGAATTTTTGAGTAATTTTCTTCGTAGAAGTAGGAGTAGAACTTGTCATTTTTCTCTAAAAACTCAAGCTCTATCTTCCTTAATTCTTCCTTCAATTTGTCGATTGCACCTTCTATTTGTGCAAGGGAAAACCAATTTTCTCTTTTCAGGTTAAAAATCGTTTGCAGCTCTGGACCCAATTTCTCCAGGTCTTTTATTTTTAAAGAAACTTTTTTGAATCCTTTTTCCAAACTTTTAATATCCCCGTCTATTTCCTTTTCTCTTATTCCACGGGAATCCGCAATAAGCAGAGCATCCGTATAAAAAGCACGGCCAAAACGACAGACAAGAAGCCGTTTATCGCTTTCAAGGCAGTGCTCAAAAACTCTCTTTGCATTATTTTCATCTACTTTCGGCTCATAGGTAGAAGCCATTGACTGTAAAATCTGAGTTCTCAATAATTGCAGATCAGCCCCGCACCTCTTGCTTACTTCCTCAATTTTTTCGCCATCATATGAAAGGTCTATCAAGGCACGGACTTTTAATAGAGAACAAATTCTTAATTTTTCTTTTCCTTCTGCTTCTAAAAATTTCAAGAATATATTTCCCGGATCAATCAGAGAATTTTTTAATGCATTTTTTACAATTTTTTTGTCTTCATCAGAAAATTTATCAAAAAGATTGGAAGTTTCAAGGAGCGCCTCGTTTTGATTCTTCCCGGAAAAACAAAGAATTGCATGATATAGCGAGAGCGTATAGAATAAAAGTAAAGAATCAGGATTGATAGATTTTAAAATATTGAAAAATTCCTCATCAAAACTTATTTGTTTATTTGCCAAATCCACCTCAGAAATAAAAGGTAATTTATCAAAAATTTTTATTTTAAGAGATTTCAGTAAACTAAGTTCTCTATTTTTTCTTGAAAAATGTTCTTTTTTAACTTTTTCTAAAACTTCCAAAAGAGAAGATACCTTTTTTTTAGAAGTCCTCTCTTTCCCTCTCTCCCTTTTTGCTAAATAAATATTCCCTGCTTTTTTCTCAATAATTTTTTCTACCTTTAACAATGGAAAAAATGTATTCATTTTTATCTCCTGACATTTGTAAAATGGAGCGGGAGACGGGATTTCTTCTCCCCCGTCGTTCCACTCCTCCTCCGAAGCCGGCCACCCTCGCTGACGCTTCGCTTTACCAGTGGCGCTCGGGTTGGCTTCAAATCCCTCTCTAAGTTTGAAAGTGGAGCGGGAGACGGGATTTGAACCCGCGACTTTCACCTTGGCAAGGTGACACTCTACCACTGAGTTACTCCCGCACCTCTTCAATATATTTCTTAATGCGAGGGAAGGGATTTCTTCTCCCCAGTCGTTCCACTCCTCCTCCGAAGCCGGCCACCCTCACTGACGCTTCGCTTTACCAGTGGCGCTCGGGTTGGCTTCAAATCCCTTAACTATCTGGGCAAATGCGAGGGAAGGGATTTGAACCCCCAAGCCTTTCGGCATACGGTCCTAAGCCGTACGCGTATTCCATTCCGCCACCCTCGCTTGGTGCGCTGCGCAGGACTTGGTCCTTTGCAAATCCTCAATAGAACCGGGCAACAATTTCGGATTTGCCCAGAGCCGGGACACTTTCCTGACGCTCCGCCTGTGTGCAGGGCGTCGCTTTACCAGTGGCGGAAAGTGTCTTTCAAGTCCTGTCTGGGCATTAAAGTGCGCTGCGCAGGACTTGAACCTGCAACCTTTTCCTTAAGAGGGAACTGCTCTACCATTGAGCTAGCAGCGCCTTATATTTTGGCGCGCCTGGGGCGACTCGAACGCCCGACCTATGGCTTCGAAGGCCACCGCTCTAATCCAACTGAGCTACAGGCGCACTTTATGTTCTTTCTTTGACTGGGGTGAGCGAGGGGATTTGAACCCCCGACCGCTTGGGCCACAGCCAAGTGCTCTAACCGGGCTGAGCTACGCTCACCATTTAATTCGCGCCTGGGGCGACTCGAACGCCCGGCAACCTGCTTAGAAGGCAGGTGCTCTATCCAGCTGAGCTACAGGCGCACATTCTTGAAATGCTCAAAATAGACCCTGTCCCCATTTTCCTAAATCGGGGTGCCCGGATTTGAACCGGGGACCTCTTGCTCCCAAAGCAAGCGCGCTAAGCCAGCTGCGCCACACCCCGTATGAAATAATTATACCACATTATATCAAATAAATCAAGTTAAAAATTTGCCAGGATTTTTTTTGCTTTCAGCAATGCTTTTGCCCTGTGGCTAATTTTATTTTTAATTTTTAAACCCACCTCTGCAAAGGTTTTTTTGTATCCGCAAGGGATGAAAACAGGGTCATACCCAAAACCTTGTCTGCCACGAATTTCCATTGCTATTTTCCCTCTACAAATTCCTTTTACAGTTCTTGTTTTGCCGTTTGGCCTGGCAATAGCAATCACACAAACAAAACGAGCCTGTCTTTTAGAAAATGGCACATCTTGCATCAACCTCAAGAGTTTTCTGTTATTGTCATTATAGGTGCATCCTGACCCTGCAAACCTCGAAGAAATCACTCCAGGCCTACTACCAAGGACATTCACTTCCAGACCAGAATCATCTGCAAGGGCAATCCTTGCGGTTTTGCACGCAATTGTAACTGCTTTCTTAATTGCATTTTCTCTCAGAGTTTTGCCGTCTTCTTTCACTTTTGGTATAGAGGAAAAATCTTTAAGGGTTAGAATCTTTACATTTAAACCTTGTAAAATACGCTTTATTTCCCTGACTTTATCCAAGTTATTTGTCGCCAGCACAATTTCCATATTAAAAACTCTGTCGCCTTGCCATTTCAATTTCACCTAATATTTCTTTTTGAACTGTAATAATTTCTTTAATTCCCTTCTCACCAAGCACAAGAAGTTTATCCATTTGTTCCTTGTTAAATGGCATTCCTTCAGCGGTTCCCTGAATTTCTACAATTTCACTACTACCGGTCATCACAAGATTCATATCTACATCTGCCTTATAATCCTCTTCATATGATAAATCGAGCAATAAGTTCTCCTTCATAATACCTACGCTCACTGCTGCTACAAAATCATAGATGGGCCATCTCGTCAGTATCCCGCTCCTTTTTAAATAGTTAATTGCATCTACGAGTGCTATAAAACCTCCTGTAATTGAAGCAGTTCGCGTTCCACCATCAGCCTGAAAAACATCACAGTCAATTATTATAGTCCTTTCCCCAAAAGTTCTAAGGTCAGTTACTGCTCTCAATGCCCGCCCTATTAACCTCTGAATTTCCTGAGTCCGTCCAGCAATTCTTCCATAACTTTCACGGGGAATCCTGACAGAGCTTGACCTGGGTAACATCCCGTATTCAGCTGTCAGCCAACCTTCTCCTGTATCTTTTAAAAATGGAGGAACTTTTTCATTAATTGTTGCAGTACAGATAATTTTTGTATTACCCATTTCAATAAGGGCAGAACCTTCAGCATATTTGATGAAATTTCTGGTAATTTTTATATTCCTCAATTTATCGTTCAATCTTCCGTCCAGACGCATAAAACCTCTCTTTCTTAAAAGGCAGAGTAAACTCTGCCACTACTTTTTTTAAAAATGTTTTTGCCAAAAGAATCTATACCTACAATGACTGGAAAATCCTCCACTTCCAATTTATAAATTGCTTCAGGACCTAAATTTCTATAAGCAATAATTTTTGCAGATTTAATTTTCTTTGAAAGTAATGCTCCTGCTCCGCCAATGGCAACGAAATAAATTGCTTTATATTTCTTAGTTGCTTTTATCACATCGCTTGAACGATTTCCTTTCCCAATCATCCCTTTCAGGCCCATCTTCAGTAGCAGGGGGGTGTAAATATCCATCCTTGCGCTGGTAGTTGGTCCACAGGAACCAATCACTCTTCCTGGTGGCGCAGGGGTTGGACCGGCATAATAAATAACCTGCCCTCTTATATCAAAGGGTAATTTCTTAATCATCCTTTTGTGTGCGGCATCTCTGGCAGTGTAAATAATTCCATTAAGCAAAACAATCTCTCCGATTTTAAGAGAATTTAAAACTTTATCTTCCAAGGGAAGTTTAATTTTTCTCATTTTGACACACCTACGACTTCACCCACGAAAAACAAGGTTCTTGAGGTCGCCCAAGGCGACCGAAAGGTTCTTATTTTCATATAACTGCCTGTGCCTGACGCAGTGCCCAGCAGGAAATATTGATTGCTATAGGCAAACCTGCAATGTGGGTTGGGTAGGTTTCAATGTTCACCGCCAGTGCAGTGGTTTTGCCACCAAGTCCAGCCGGACCAATACCCAGAGAATTAATTTTCTTAAGTAATCTTTTTTCCAATTTTCTTGAATTTAAATCTTTATTTAATTTGCCAATTTGTCTTGTGAGTGATTTCTTTGCCAGTTCTGCACATTTTTCAAATGTTCCGCCAATTCCTACACCTATTATAAGGGGTGGGCAGGCATTTGGTCCGTATTTTCGAACAGTTTCTATAATAAAATTTTCAATTTTTTTCATACTATCAGTTGGCTTAAACATTTGCAAGGCACTTGCGTTCTCACTACCAAAACCTTTGGGTAAAATTGCAATTTTTAACTTATCACCTGCTGTAATATTGGTGTGAATTATTGCCGGTGTATTGTCTCCTGTATTCCTTCGTTCTCCAAGAGGTTCATCAATCACTGAAGAACGCAAATATCCATTTTTATATCCAATTCTTACGCCTTCCTGAACTGCCTCAATCAAATTACCTTTAACTTGTAAATCTTGTCCTATTTCTAAAAAAACAACAGCCATTCCCGTATCCTGGCATATGGGAATATGTTCTTTTGCGGCAATATCTATGTTCTCTAAAATTGTTTTTAGAGCGTATTTCGCCAATCCTTTTTCTCTTCTCCCTGCTATTTTCAGGGATTGTTTAACATCTGTGCGCAATTTATAATTAGCTGTTATACACAATTTTGCGACAGTAGAAACAATTGAATCTCCATAAATCATACGCATCTATTCCTCTTCTAAAATAGGAGAACTAACCCAATCCCTGTCCCTATTCCAAGCATATCAAAAACTAAATCAAGTGAGGTGTCCACCCAGAAAGCATTGTTTCTATCTTTCTCATTCGTCCTGTAGATATCAATAATTTCTTTTACGACTGCTGCGCCTATCGCTGTAAGTGCAGAATACTTAGAAGCATCCTCCTTGGAAAAATTGAAACCATTATAAAGTGTGTAATACCCCATAATGTACCAGGAACAGAAAAAAAGATAATGCTGTCCCTGACTTGCATTAAGTTCAAATGCCTGAACAGGAACACAAAAATGCAATAATCCAATTAAAATAATCAAGCACAAAACTTTTTTTATTTTGACACACCCACGACGTTTTGTTCCGAGAAACAAGGTTCTCGAAGGGGTTCTTATTTTGACCCTCCCCCACTGGCCAATTTCTCAAGCGATGCTACCGCTGCAAGTCTTGCCCACATATCATTATCATTAAGAAGTGTTTTTTCAAGATATGGAATAGCACTTTTATCTCCGATTCTTCCCAGGGCTATAGCAGCCATCTGTCGCACATTTGGATTTCTGTCATTCAACATTTCGGCAATGTCAGGTATAATTGAAGAATCACCAATTCTTCCAAGCGAAACCACGGCTGAAATCCTGACAAAATCAATTCTATCCTTTAACAATCTAATCAAATCAGGTAAGGCACCCTTACCATCCACTTCGCTTATGGAAATGGCGGTCCAGATGCGCACCCACATATCTTTATCGCTTAGATTAAGTTTTAAAAGTGGCGCTGCTCTGTTGTTCCCTAATTGTCCTGCGGCAATAGCACCCCCTGCTCTCATAAAAGGATTTTCATCTCTTAGACTTCCAATTGTAATTTTGCGCAATAGATCTAAATTATGTATCCTGGTTAAATTGAAGAGTTTTTTGTATTCATCTATGGCTTTGTTATTCTTGCCTGCATTTGAAAGATTGATTACATTTGATTCCAAAACATCTACATTTTCACAATAAGAAGTGTAAACGGTAATTGATGCCAACACAAAAGTCATTAGAATAATGTTTATTTTTTTCATATTCCCCTCCGAGATTGCTTCCCCCCCCCGTCTGCTTGTCGCAGACAAGCGGGGGGGTCGCAATGACTGTCATCTTTTTGTTTTCATAAATTTTAAAGTTTCTCTCATTGTTCTCACCCCGGCAGTTGCACCAACTTTTATTGCTGCCAGCGCCCCAACTGCATTGGCAAATTCAGCGCACTTCTCAAGTGGCCATTTTTTAACCAGGCCCGCGAGGAATCCTGCCACAAAAGCATCGCCCGCACCGGTACCATCCACTGGTACAATCTTAAATGGTGGGACTCTCATACTTATATCCTTTGTTTTCAAGTAGGAACCTGCTGGGCCCATTTTTAAAGCTACAACATTTACGCCTCTATCCAGGAAAAATTGCCCAATTCTATCCGGGTCTTTTTCCTGGGATATCATCTTTGCTTCTTCAATGCTGGGAAGGAAAAAATCAACATAAGGAAAAGCAAATTTAATTGCTTTGAACCATCTGCCTCTTGAATCCCAGGCAGTATCAAGTGTAGTAGTTATTCCCATCTGTTTTACTTTCTTGAATATCCTTGCAATAGGCTTGCCCTCAAGTGAAGGAAGAAGAAAGAAACCTGCAATATGAAATATTTTTGCCTTCTTTACCAGACTGTAGTCCACATCAGTATCAATGAGAGTGGAATTTGCTCCTAAATAATGGATAAATGTTCTCTCGCCATCAGATGAAACAAAAACCATTGTGCCTGAAGTATTGAAGCGCATATCCCTCTTAACGCCTTTTGTATCAAGTCCAAATTTATGCATTTGCTCAATAAGGAAATCTCCGAAACCATCTTTTCCCACTTTGCCAATCACGCCTGTAGAAATTCCCAGTTTAGCAAGGTCAATACCTGTGTTGGAAGCACATCCGCCAACATGCAAGCCCATTTCATCAGAAAGTTCCAGTCTTCCCCTCTGTGGAAATTTATCCACCGGTCTTGCAACCACATCTGCTACTAAAATTCCCATGCAAACCACATCCATCTTTACTCCTTATTTTAAAAAAGCCTTATTCTACAATCATTTTTCATACACCAGTATCGAATCAAAAAAGTAGCCTGTCCCCTTTTTTACTTTCCGATACAAAAATTCTCAAAAATTCTATCCAGAACTTCCTCAGTTATTGTTTCTCCTGTTATTTCACCCAGACTTGCAATAGATTCCCTTAAGTCCAGTGTAACCAGTTCAGGAGAATTTACTCCTATCCGCGCAGCTGAATTTAGGCTTTCCAGTGCAACAGAAACTAATTCTTTGTGGCGTATGTTGGTTAGAATAGCATCGCCTGTAAAATCGATTTCACCATCCCATATCATATTCCCGATTGCACTCTGGACATTATCTATATTTATTTTTTCTTTTGCTGAAATTTCAATGATATTCACCTTGAAAAATTTTTTTAAATCCTCGGGCTTTACTTTTTGTGGTAAATCAATTTTGTTTATCAGAACAATTGTTTTTTTCCCTTTTATTTCTTTTAGCAAATCCCTGTCTTCAGTCTTGAGAGATTGCGAACCATCTATGATAAGCAGGACGAGCTCAGATTTACTTAAAACCTCTTTTGCTCTTTTTATGCTCTCAATCTCAATAATATTCCTACTCCGCTTCCTTCTATTGCTTACCTTTGAACTTATGCCTGCTGTATCCACTATCCGCATCTGTGCACCTTTTATATTTATCGTCTCCTCAATTGTGTCTGTGGTTGTTCCTGGAATAGAAGTCACTATTGCCCTTTCCTCGCCAAGCAGGCAATTCATTAATGAAGATTTGCCCACATTTGGCCTACCTATGATAGCAACTGTCACTCCCTCTCTAAGCATCTTTCCTTTATCAAAAGTTAAAAGTAATTCCTCAAGTTCAGACTTGAAGGAGTCTATGTTCATACGGATTTCGTCCCCTGACACATCTCCGATGTCTTCCTCAGGAAAATCTATTGACGCCTCCATGCGGGCAAGAAGGTTCAGTAATTTTCCTCTCACTTTCTTAATTGCTGCGGAAAGTCCTCCCTGCAATTGTTCCATTGCTACCTTGAGACTTAAGTCTGTCTTCGCCCTGACTATGTCAACCACTGCCTCTGCCTGAGTAAGGTCAATACGGCCGTTCAAAAATGCTCTTTTTGTAAATTCACCTGGCTGGGCAAGTCTTACTCCTTTTTTTATAACTAACTCAAGCACTCTCTTTAAAGGAACAATTCCACCATGGCAATTAATCTCTACAACATCTTCCCTGGTATAAGTTTTTGGAGCATGCATAACGGTCAAAATTACTTCGTCTATCTTCTCACCTTTGTTCAGGATATATCCATAATGGGTGGTATAAGAAGCAAACTGAGAAGGTTTTTCTTTTGTCCGAAGGGATCCCTTTGGGAAATGCCCTCCATGAAAAATTTCATCTGCAATTTTCAAAGAACCAGAACCGCTCATCCTGACAATTCCAATTCCACCTTCTCCTATCGGAGTTGATATGGCAGCAATCGTATCCGAAAAATGACTGTCATTGCGACCCCCCCGCTTGTCTGCGACAAGCAGACGGGGGGGGAAGCAATCTCTATTTTGAATTACAGATTTCTGTAAATTGGAAATCTTGCGCATAATTTATTTACCTTAACCTTTATTGCCTTTTGTAATTTTTTGTTGCTGGGTTGCCTCAAGAGCTGTGAAATCCAGTTCGCAATATCAATCATTTCTTTTTCACCCATTCCCCTCGTGGTTAGTGCCGGCGTTCCAATACGTATGCCGCTTGTTAAAGTTGGAGGTAACTTATCAAACGGAATCTGGTTTGCATTCACGATTATACCTGCCTCTTCCAGTATTTCTGCTGCCTTTTTTCCGTTAAGCCCTAACGGTAGGACATCCACAAGCATAAGATGATTATCTGTGCCACCAGAAATCAATCTTATGTTATTATTTAAAAGTTCATTTGCAAGTACTTTTGAATTTTTTACAATATTCTGCTGGTATTTCTTGAAAGCCACAGTTAAAGCCTCTTTGAAAGCCACAGCTCTTGCTGCTATTTCATGCATTAGCGGTCCACCCTGAAGTCCTGGAAATACTGCCCCGTCAATAAGGTTTGCATATTTCTTTTTGCACATTATAATTGCGCCTCTTCCACCCCTCAGGGTCTTATGAGTAGTTGTTGTAACAAAATCGCAATAAGGAACAGGGTCAGGATGAACTCCGCCTACAATCAAACCAGCAATATGGGCGATATCTGCCATTAAAAGTGCGCCGCATCTATCTGCAATTTTCCTGAATTTTTCAAAGTCAATTATCCTTGGATAACTGCTTGCACCGCATACAATTAATTTCGGCTTGAATTTTGAAGCAATCTTAAGTACATCGTCGTAGTCAATCATCTCCGTCTTCTTGCTCACGCCATAAAATGCCCACCTGTAATACCTGCCTGAAAAGTTCTGTTTTAATCCGTGCGTCAGGTGCCCTCCATGGTCAAGTTTCATTGAAAGAACCTTATCATTATTATTAAGGATAGCAAAATACACAGCCATATTTGCCTGTGAACCTGAATGTGGTTGAACATTTACATATTCTGCACCAAATAGTTTTTTTGCCCGGTTAATTGCAAGTAATTCTATTTCATCATAGTATTTGCATCCCTGATAGAAACGCTCCTCAGAATATCCTTCAGCATATTTATTTGTCATTATACAACCCTGTGTCTGAAGTACCGCAAGGCTTACATAATTTTCAGAAGCAATTAATATAATATTTTCCTGCTGCCGCTTTAATTCTTCACTAAGGATTTTGTAAACCTCATCATCTACTTTTTTAATCCTGTCCATTATCTCTCCTCAATGCCTGAAATGCCTCATACCAGTAAATATCATAGCAATGTTGTTTTCATTGCAGATTTTGATTATTTCCTCGTCAGCAACAGAACCCCCTGGTTGAATTATTGCTCTGACTCCTGCCTCTATAGCCATCTCAACAGCGTCGGGTTTTGGAAAAAATGCATCTGAGGCAAGAACAGCACCTCTTGCCTTCTCCTTTGCTTCGGCTACAGAAAGCATAACAGAATCCACGCGACTCATCTGTCCTGCACCTATTCCCACTGTTTTTGTTCCACGGGAAATAACTATTGCATTTGATTTTACATGCTTCACAACACGCCAGGCAAACAATAAAGAAGTAAATTCTTCCTCGGTTGGTTGGGATTTTGTCACAACTCTAAAACCCTTGGGGTCCAACTGGCGTTCATTACTTTCCTGAATTAATAGTCCACCGCGAATTTTCTTAAGATCCAACCCTGCTGTAGAATGCCGTCGGGTTGAAAAGGGAAGCATCTCAATTTCCATCAATCTTAGATTCTTCTTCTCCTTTAATACAGCAATCGCATCCTGAGAATATGAAGGTGCAATTATCGCCTCTATAAATAAATTTAACATCTCCTTTGCTGTTGCACAGTCCAATTCTCTGTTTACTCCAACAATAGAACCGAATGCAGAAATCGGGTCACATTCAAGAGCATCCTTGTAAGCAGTCAGTAAATCCTTATCTGATGCAACACCGCAGGGATTTGTATGTTTGATAATTATTACTGTTGGTTCTTCAAACTCCCTGAGGCATTGGTAAGCAGCATTTAAATCAAGAATATTATTAAAAGACAACTCCTTTCCATGAAGTTGTTTTGCCCCAGCAATCTCAGGTTTCTTAGATTCAGGGTCGCGGTAAAATGCAGCTTTTTGATGAGGATTTTCACCATAGCGCAGGTCCTGAATTTTTTCAAACCTCAATTCAAGAAAAGGAGGAAACTTTAATTCTGAAGTCTGGAATCCCTCCTCACGAATTCTGAATTTCATATCCAGAAAATTATAAATAACAGCATCGTAATGAGCTGTAAGCTTAAATACTTCTTCAGCCAGTTCCTCTCTTGTCTTCAGGGTTAAATTACCTTTGTGTTTTTTCATCTCCTCTAAAACCTTAGAATAATGCTGAGGATTACACACAACTGCTACGCTCTGATAATTTTTTGCTGCTGAACGCAGCATCGATGGACCTCCAATATCAATATTTTCTATCGCCTCCTCTAATTTTACCCCTGGCTTTATAATCGTTTTCTCAAACGGATAGAGGTTTACTACCACCATATCAATAAGTCCGATCTTCTCCTTTTTGAGTTGTTTCACATGCTCTGCATTGTTGCGAATCGCCAATAGTCCTGCATGAATCTTTGGATGCAGGGTCTTCACTCTTCCATTGAGCATCTCCGGGAATCCAGTATATTCAGAAACTTCAACTACTGGAATTTTTGCCTCCTTTAATAACTTTGCTGTTCCACCCGTGGAAATGATTTCCACTTCCAATTTGTGTAAACCTCTGGCAAATTCCAAAATGCCCGTTTTGTCCGATACACTTATCAAAACTCGCTTAATCTTGGTCATACAATCCTCCTGTGTGGTCAGGTCTTCACAATTCAAGACCTGACCCCATTATTAACCTGGCTCGCTATTTAACCAATCTTCATCATTATAGAAATATATTTCTTCTGGATTGAACAAACAATTAATTTCAAATTCAGCTGTTTTTGAAGAATCAGAGCCATGTACAATATTTCTCCTTCCATCCGCTCCAAAATTCCCCCTTATAGTCCCCTTTTCTGCTTCAGACGGTACCCTTGCTCCAATTATATCTCTTATGCGATTGACAGCATTTTCTCCTTCCACTACCATCGCTACAGAAGGAGCGGAGAGTATGAACTTAATAAGCCCTGGAAAAAAATATTTTTCCTTGTGTACCTGATAAAATTCCTCTGCTTTTTCTCTGCTGAACTTAATCATCTTCATCGCCAGAATTTTAAATCCTTCATCCTCAAACCTTTTTATAATTTTTCCCATCACTTTCTTGCAAACCCCATCAGGTTTTATAATCACAAGACTGCGTTCCACTTGTCTTCCTTTATCATAAACTTCAATCAATATTCTCTAATTTTATCCTCATAAACAATTGCAAAAAACTTTATAGGTATTTTTATAATTTTGCTTGCTTCAATAAGACAATCCTTTATCTTTATATCATCTTCACTTGGCTCTCCACTTCCTCCTGGATGATTGTGAACTATACAAATTGAACTTGCATTCATTTTTATTGCTGATGAAAAAACTTCTCTCGGATGAATTAAGGATTCGTCTGCGGTCCCCAATGATATTATGTCTTCTCCCACAACTAAATCTTGAGCATTAAGAGAAACAACAATAATCTGCTCTTTCTTAGACAACCTCAAATCCCTTACACTCTGCAACAATAAAAGGTCTACAACATTTTTAATTTTAATTCTTAGTTCTGGTTTATATAATCTTTCCCCCAATTCAAAAACACACAACAATTTCATTGCCTGGACTTTTCCCATACTACCAAACATAGATAATTCTTCCAGAGAAATATTTTCAAGATTTTTCTTATATTTTTGCCAGATAGCTTTAGCCAATTTAAAAACATTATACTTGCGATTGCCCCTGCCCAAAATAACTGCAAGTAATTCCTCATTTGATAAAACCTCTGGACTACCAGCCCTTAATAATTTCTCTCTTGGTAATTCTCTCATTGGGTTACCTCTAAAATTGAATAGATACTTCTATCTTCTCCATAATATTTATCATAAATATGCCTGTATATTAAATCACTTTTCTGGATGTATAATTGAGTATCATAACTTTCAGGCAATTGCTCATATAAAATGTTCTTTATTGTAACTGCAACATCCGCTCTTGTCTGTTGTTTTTTTCTCCAGTCAAGAACAAATTTCTCACTTTTAAGCTTTGCAAGTAATTCCCTGGCAATATGCTTAATCTTTTCTAATTCTTTCTTTTTTAAATCGGGTTTAAAAAGCAAATCATATATAGCAAGATCTTCTTCTGTTAATCGCTCGCTTAAACCTCTCTTTTCTTCTTCACTCAATTCCTTTGCAAAATTACTTAGTTCATCAAAAATTTCATCAATGCTTTTTATTCCTTCATTATATTCATCTATAAGTTTTTGAAATTTTTCAGCAAATGTCTCTCTTGATGAATTCATCCTTAACAATAAAAATAATTTACTTTTAATTTTTTGTTTTAATTTCTCCACCACAATATGCTTTTTATTTTTATCAAGAGTGGCTTTTATTTTTACAAAATCAATTTTACTCAAATCTTTTAACTCTTCAGGGCTGGAAATTTCATATTTCGCAATTGACTCTATGGATTTATCCAGCAATTCTTTCACCGCTTCACTTATTTCTTCAATATCTACATCTTCGCCTGTAATACTTTTTATTCTGCCTGCCAATATCCTGATTACCAGAATCTCATGAATAAATTGAGAAAGAACAGGGTCAGGTTTAATGGAAGTAAAAATCTGCAAAGCATCTTTTGCAAGACCAAGAAATTTTAACTTTTTCTGCTCCGAGACTAATATTTTATCAACTGCTTCGCCAATAAGTTTAATTTTTTCAAAATCTTTGGCAATTATAATTCCACTTACCTCAAAACCACAAGTTTTGCAAAATTTACTTATTTCATCTAACAATTCTTCCAGACGCTTTATCAGTTCATCCTTTGGTTTAACAGGCATCTCACCATCTTCAACTACAGTTCCATAAATGGCAAGAGCTTTCTTAAGGTTCCTAAATACACCTACATAATCTACAATAAGGCCATTTGGCTTATTCTGAAAAACACGATTTGCCCTGGCAATTGCCTGCATAAGTGTATGATTCCTCATTGGCTTATCTAAATAAATAGTTGAAAGACACTCAACATCAAACCCGGTCAACCACATATCACAAACAATAACCATTTTTAATGGGTCATCAGCATCTTTAAATTTTTTCTCAAGGTCTTCATTTTTCATCCTTAATCTATGAGGTTTAAAATTTGGTGGCTCATTTTGTGATGAACTCATTACCACAGCAATATCTGGACACCCGGGCTGGCTTTTAAGTTTTTCATACATTCTTACTGCTGTTTTCCTATCTATACACATAACCATTGCTTTACCGGGTATCTCCCGACTATTAAAATGTTCAATTATATCTTTTGCTATTTTATCAAGCCTATCTTCATTTGTAATCAGGTGATACTCTCTGGCAAATTCCCTTTCTAATTTCTGTTCCTCTCTTTCATCAATCTGTGCCTCTTCTAAAATATTCTCAAAATCTTCCTGCAAGTCCTCATTTTTAAGTTGCAGTTCAGGAATTCTGTTTTCATAAAAAAGTGGAACTGTTGTTTTATCATCCGCTGATTGTTTAAAATTATATGTGCTTACATAATCACCAAAAGTTTCTCTTGTCTTCTCTTCTCCTTCTATAAGTGGGGTAGCAGTAAAACCAATGAATCTGGCATTAGGAAGGGCGGTTCGCATATTCATTGCAAGTAAATCATATTGAGTACGATGTGCCTCATCAGTAATAACAATAATATCATCCCGCCTGGATAAAATCGGATGTAGTTCACCTTTTTCTGTTCTAAATTTATGAATCAGGGTAAATATATCTCTATGGTCTTCCTGTAATAATTGCCTTAAGTGAATAATGTTTTCTGCTCGCACAAAAGGTTCGCTGGTCGCTTCACAGTTCTCGAATCTCTGGTAAATTTGTTTATCAAGTTCTTTACGGTCAGTCACAATTACAAAGGTATAATTGCCCTCAATTTTTCTTAAAACCTTCTGTGAGAAAAAAATCATTGAATAGGATTTACCACTTCCCTGTGTATGCCAGAAAACACCTAATTTTCCTTTCTCTTTATCAGTTTTTTTAAATGCGTCAATCACATTATTCACACCCAAATACTGGTAGTATTTGGCAAGCAATTTTCTAACTTCGCCCTGCCTTTCTTCAAAAAGAATAAAGTTTTCAATAATATCAAGAACTCTTTTTTTCTCACAGGTGCCTCTAATGATTGTTTCCAAACTCGCCTTTCCAACCTCGCCTTCACTGTTTATTTTCTTCCATTCATTAAAATGTTCAAATTGACTTGTAATAGTGCCAATTTTGCTATCTGTCCCATTGCTTAGAATACAAAATGTGTTATACCAGAAAAGTTTTGGAATTGTATTTTTGTAATCAGTTAAATTATTTTTGTATGCATCTTCCAAATTTTTATGTACACCTTTTAATTCAATAAAAATTAATGGCAAGCCATTTATAAAACCAACCAAATCTGCCCGCCTCGTATAAATCTCTCCGGTAACCCAGAATTGAGAAACTAAAAGATAATCATTATTTTCAGGATTTTCAAAATCAATAAGCCGAATAATTATATC
>MNUO01000109.1 GCA_001871015.1 Candidatus Desantisbacteria bacterium CG1_02_38_46 | reverse complement strand
CCTCGCCTTTTATCGGTTGTGAGACTATTGTCTGCTCCTTAATGAAGAGTATCGACCACTGACACGCTGGTTATTTCGGGGCTCAATTCCTTCACTTGCGTTATAGCTCGATATTTCCCGCTTCCCGCACCACTTTATTTGTTACCAAATAAAGTGTGAGATTAAGTGTTAGGCTGGTGGCTAACCTTTACCTAAGTCGGACTTGCACCAACAAGAACTAATACACTTTCTCGGCACACTCATCTCTTTCCTCCTGACCTTTACTAAATCCAGAAAAGCACATTTCCCTGTCCACCAGCAATCCAGTCAATAATTAACCATACTCCAGCAACAGTAAACTGACCAATAATTAATCCAAAGAATAAAGGTTTTAAATCCTTATACAGTTTTGGTCCACCGTATCTTAAAACAACTGTTTTTACCAGCCATGCAACAAATATACTAATCCATGTCCCTTGAACCAGAAAAATAGTAGCTGAAGGAAAACCTAATGGATGTAATGGCCACCATAAAAAACGATGGTGCATAAACATTAAAAACCACATTACTGCCCCGCCAATTATTGTCCACAGCCATCCACCTGGGTGTGGACCGGTTGGATTTAAAATTTTCTTTGCTGTAAAATCAAATGGCCACCAGGCTCCTGCACCAAAAAACCAGGAATTAAGGTTTATTCCTCCATACTGATAAGAAAGTTTTAATGTAATCACTACAGAACTTACCATCGCAATTATAACCGCAAGCATTATCGCCCAGAATAAAGGACGATTCTTATTTCTTCCTTCACTGATTTTTAAACTATTTGCCGCAGAACCCATCACAAATGTTCTTGTATCAGCAGCATAAATCCAGGTGAAAGCCATAGAGGCAAGACCAATTGGTCCTAAGATTGATGTTCCAAATCCAGAGATGACAAAAAAAGAGGCTATGCTTGGAGCACGCACATAAGGAACTCCTCCTTCACTGAGAATTCTTGTTGCTCCCAGGAAAAAAACAAATAAGGCAAATAAAAATATAGGAATTGCCAGCCCTGGAGTTCCAGAAAGGTAAAGCCAGATTGCCATAAAAATAAGACCAGCAATCATTCCCCAGAACGCAACAGGATAGGAAAGTGCTTCTTGTGAATCATCAATATCTTTTCTCTTGCCAATTGCTTTCAAGAAAACATCTTTCAAGTGGGCTCTTGCAAGCCATAAGCACATTAAAACCAGAACAATAATTGCTCCTATTCCTTGATGGCCTATAATAGGATTACCACAGGATTGAGTATATCCATCAACAATTTCATTGATGCTATAACCAGTAATATTGATAATCCCTCTTTGGACAAAATTTAATAAAGCGAAAAACCACAAACTAAAGGAAAGATTTGTGGGAATGAGATAAGTAAAACCCATCATTGGAAAACTTAAACGAAAGGGTAAAGATACTGTGTTTCTAAAAATTGGAATAGAAGAAACCACCTGAATAGAAGGAAAGAAATGAAAATAATGATGAAGACCATTAATTGTTCCAATGATAAAGGTGACAATAAACCCAATCCACATCAGTTTATTCTTAAAAAGTGTGGGAAGAAACTCCTGCTTTTCCTGTTTTGCCATCTCTACAGGAATTTGCACCAGAGGAAAAATCAGCCTTTCTTTTTCTACCCATTGTTTTCTTAAGATAACCATCATACAGGTCATAACAAAATATAAAGAAACTAAGAACAAACCCCAGAAGAAAAGAGGCATAATCCAGGCATTCCAGGGAACTCCTGTTCCTCTGGGTGCTCCTTCATAAAAGTATTTTAAGACTAAAGGGTCTTTTGGAGTAAGCCATCCTTTGATATGTGGAAGTAAAATTTCAGCCCATTTATTTTCAGGAGTAGCATAATAAAAGGCAGCAGGCATCATTGGAAGCCAGTAAAATGTAAGTCCCATTGTTGGAATAGTGCAGGCAATAATCATCATAATGTATACAGTTAAAAGTTCATAAAAATTTAATCCATAGTTTTTATTAATTAATTTCAACAAAACATTTATCCCGCCAACTAAGACAAAAAATAGAAATATTGCTGCTCCAGTAGTAAAATCAATTGCCATATAAGACCCTTTGAGATAACCCTCACTGAAAGGAACCCACAGGCCTATAACAAGAGAACAAATTGCCCCGATAATAATTGCTCTTTTTGTATATCCGGAACTATTCATTTTTTCGCTCCTTTAATTTGACCCGCCCACGACTTCACTCACGAGAAACAAGGTTCTCGGGGGTACCCGCTTGCGGGTCCGCGAGGTTCTTAATTTTTCTCCAGGCAGAAACACAACTTGGATTCATATTAATTTCCGCAACAAATTCCTTATATGCAAGATTATCCAATCCCTTTTTTTCGTAAATAAGTCCTTTTAGATAATGTGCCTCTGGGTAGTGTTCATTAAAATAAAGAGCTTTATCTAAATTCTTTAAAGAAGAAAAATAATCATTTCTTAAAAATTGAGAAAAGGCAAGTGCATAATAAAGATCAGAATTTTTATCGTCTAATTTTAACCCTTTTTCATAAATATCAATTGCTTCCACAATCTGGTTATTTCTTACATACGCTACCCCGATTTTCTGATAAATTTCTAAATTCTGTGGATTTGCCTCTAATACTTTTTCCCAGCAAGAAATTGCTTTTTCAAAGTCATTTTCTTTAAAATAATCTTCTCCTTTTATATTTATTTCCTGAAGAGCTGAATTTTCCTCTTTAGAAAAAATATTTTTAATTACATAAACAGCAATAAAAATTGCAAAGATTAAACTTAAAGAAAAAAATATTTTTAAATTTTTATTTTTCAAATCTACCTTTAAGTATTCTACTTTTGCTTTAGATGCCTAAGTTTTACCTGTTTAATATTATACACAGGTTCTTAAAAATGTCAAATAATTTTATGGAAAATTCATTAAAATCAAAAAAAAATTGCTTTTTTCGGTCAAATATGGTATATTTCTATTAAGCAAGGGACAAAAATGAAGGAATTGGTTTCACTCATCAAAAAAACAGATGCGTTTAGAAATCTCATTGAAAGGTTGAAGCAGCCTGGTGACATCTGGGTCTCCAACCTGTGGGGAAGTGCCTTTTCCTGTCTTATCGCCGGGCTTTACAGGGACGGATTGCAGGGCAAGCCCCACCAACATGAAAAGCAGAGTAAACTCTGCCACTACATAATAGTTGTGCCCGAGGAAGAGATTGAAGAAATTCGGGAAGACCTGGTTGCACTGGAAGTTAAGGAAATCCTTGTTTTCTCACAAAGGGAATCATTGGAAGGAGAAGAATTATCTTCATATTCTGAATTATTTAGCCATCGGATTTCTACACTGCTTAGCCTGATAGAAACAAAAGGGGACAGTCCCCTCCGCCCAGGCGGATTGGGACAGTCCCCAATAATCATTACCTCCCCGCCTGCACTTTCTGAAAAACTTCCTTCACCTGCTTTATTCAAAAAACAAATAAAAAAAATAAAATTAGGCGATAGAATTGACCGTGAAAAATTTGTGCATTATCTTACGGAATGTGGATATATTAGGAGTGACCAGGTGGCACTAAAAGGAGATTTCAGCATTCGGGGAGGAATTATTGACATATATACTCCTGTTTCCATTGACCCTGTCAGGATTGAATTACTTGGCAATAAAATTGCTTCCATCAGAGAATTTGACCCCCAGAGCCAGATTTCCACCAGCCAGATTAATGAAACAGTGATAATGTCGGCTAAGGAATTTTCTGGGCAGGTCGGCAAAGAGGCGACCCTTCTTGATTATCTTCCTGCAGAAAATCTCGTTTTGCTGCGTGAACCATTCCAGACGAATTCTATTGAAACTAAGTCATTTGAAACCAGGACAGCTGGACAAAAAATTGTTCACTGCAATCCATCAACAGTGGACCCGCTCTATAAACCTATTGACTTCTCATCTCAACCACTGCAAATAATTCCATTCTCAGATATCTCTAACAAGGAAAACCGCATTTCAATCCTTATTGAAGGAATTAAACGTCTCCAGAATTTAAAATTCACCCTCATCATAATGGCGGAATACCAGGGACAGGCCGAGAGAATGGTAGAACTATTAAAGGAGTATGATTTATACGGAATATTAATTACGGTGCTTAATCTGGCACATGGATGGATTGATTTTCACAATCAACTTGGAGTAATCGTTTTGAAAGAAGTGTTTGCAATCTCAAAGGTGCGCCGCCATCCAGCCGCCACTTTGTCCTGGCATCTCACGGAAGGATTGACAAAATCTCTACCCTGCGGAGTCGAAGGACTTGTTTCGGGCGATTATGTTGTGCACATTAACTATGGTATTGGGGTATTCCGGGGCGTTAAGACAATCAGGGTTGAAAAAAACTTACAGGATTCCTTTTTAATAGAATATGCAGATGCAGACAAACTCTACATCCCGCTTGACCAGGTGAAAATGATTCAGAAATACATAGGGAGGATGGACCCTCCTCCCCAGCTCAATCGCTTGGGCACAGCCCAGTGGCAGGGCACGAGAAAAAGAGTCAAAAAATCTATTGAAGAATATGCCAAAGAATTGCTCAATCTCTATGCCTGGCGAAAATCTGTTACAGGGCATGCTTTTTCTACAGATACGCACTGGCAGCAAGAATTTGAATTGGGTTTTTCCTACGAAGAAACATCTGACCAATTGCGCACCACTCAAGAGGTGAAGGAAGATATGGAAAAACCTGTTCCAATGGACCGCCTTCTGTGCGGAGATGTAGGATATGGAAAAACCGAAGTAGCAATGCGTGCCGCATTCAAAACGGTGATGGACGGAAAACAGGTGGCAGTGCTTGTACCGACTACAATTCTCGCCAGCCAGCATTTCCAGACATTCACTGAGAGAATGGCACCCTTTCCCATCAGAACAGAAGTCCTGAGTCGTTTTAAGTCTAAAATAGAACAGAAAAAGCTCATAAAAGATTTAAAGGAAGGCAAAATTGAAATAGTCATTGGCACGCACCGTTTAATTCAAAAGGATATTCAGTTTAGCGACCTTGGACTTCTGATTATTGACGAAGAGCAGCGATTTGGGGTCCTGCAAAAAGAATACTTTAAGAAGTTACGAAAAGAAGTTGATGTGCTCACATTGACTGCTACACCAATTCCGCGGACTCTCTATATGTCTACTTCTGGAATAAGAGATATAAGCATAATTGATACTCCCCCGCTTGAGCGTTTATCAATCAAAACATTTGTAATGGAGTTTAATCCCGAAGTTATCAGAACAGCAATCCTTAGAGAAATGGAAAGAAAAGGCCAGGTATTTTATGTGCATAACCGTATTGAAGTTTTACAAATTCATGCCAAACGTTTGAAAAATCTTGTCCCTGATGCGCGCATGGCCACAGCGCATGGACAAATGGATGAAAGGGAACTTGAAAAAATTATGATTAAATTTTTAAATAAAGAACTTGATGTCCTTGTTTCTACTGATATTATCGGAGCAGGACTTGACATAGCAAATGTAAATACAATCATAATAACTGATGCCCAGGATTTTGGGTTAAGCCAGTTATATCAATTAAGAGGACGTGTTGGCAGAGCCAGATACCAGGCTTATGCTTACATTTTCTATAACCCCAAACTCATGTTAACTGAACAATCTCACAAACGTCTAAGGGCAATTTCAGAATTTGTGCAACTTGGCTCGGGATTACGCCTTGCACTGAGAGACCTGGAAATCAGGGGTGCGGGAAACATCCTCGGAAAAGAACAGCATGGACACATTCAAAGTGTTGGACTGGAATTATATTGCAGGATGCTTGAAGAATCTGTCGGCGAATTGAAAGGGGAGCCTGTAAGAGAAGAAACTGAACCCGTCCTCAATTTGAAAGTGAATGCCTATATTCCGGACGAATATGTTGCAAGTACAGAACAGAAAACTATACTGTATAAAAGAATGGTAGTAATGAAAAAAAATGAAGAGATAAAAAGATTAAGAGATGAATTAAGGGATAGATATGGAGAAATACCACAGCCCGTTTTAAATTTGATGGAGGTTCTTGAGATAAGGATGCTGGCAAAAAGTGCAGGGGTAAGGTCAATAGAAGTCAAAGGAAATCAGGCAATAATATCCCACAATTCCAGAACAATCAGGATAGAAATACCCAGTTCAGATAAAACTCTTATCAAGGTAAGAACCTGCCTTCGGCAGAACCTTGTTACTCGGAATAAAACGTCGAGGGAAAGTCGTAATAAAGAAAAAAATTTTAGAAATTTGACTTTTTTATAAAATATGTTATACTATAAATTAATGTTAATTACTGACATTTTTGATGGAGGGGAAAAATGATAATAACTGAGCAGAAACCATTTGAGGAAATCCTCAAAAACTTAGAAGGGGAGAGTAAAATATTCATTGTGGGATGCAAGCTATGTGCCACTTTATGCCAGACAGGCGGAGAAGAACAGGTTAAAGAAATGAAAGAAAAACTTGAAAAAGAGGGGAAAATTGTAACAGGCTGGGTAATCATTGACCCTCCCTGCCATATTTTGGAGACAAAGAAAGTTCTTCGGGAGAAAGAATCTGAGGTAAATTCTGCTGATGCAATGCTCGTCCTTGCCTGTGGAGGTGGAGCCCAAGCTGTTCGGGAAGCAAGTAATAAAAATACACATCCCGGTTGTAATACATTATTCCTGGGAGTTATTGAAAGATTTGGGCAATTTAGTGAACGCTGTTCCCTGTGCACGGAATGTGTGCTGGAAAAAACCAAGGGGCTATGCCCCATAACACTTTGTACCAAAGGACTTCTAAATGGACCCTGCGGTGGAGCAAAAGAAGGAAAATGTGAGGTTGACCCTGAAAAAGATTGTGGATGGCAACTCATATATAAGCATCTCCAGGAACTTGGAAAATTAGAATTGCTTAAAGAATTTCAGCCTGCCAAAGATTACTCCAAATTGATGAAGCCACACAAACGCATCCTGGAAAGAAAAACTTAACCACAAATTTAAGGAGGAAAAAGTGGGCGCACTAAAAAATGCACTTAAAGAAGGGAAGTTTGTTGTAACAGGTGAAGTGGGACCACCAAAAGGAACTGATATAACCAAATTAATGGAGGAAGCAGAAATAATAAAAAATAGAGTTGTTGCAATCAATGTCACAGATATTCAAAGTGCTGTGATGAGATTGGGCTCAATGGCTGTTTGCCACTTATTAAAAGAAAAAGGGACAGAACCTGTATTCCAGATGGTTTGCCGTGACAGAAATCGCCTGGCACTTCAATCAGATTTGTTGAGCGCCTCAGTCCTGGGAATTGAAAATGTCCTGTGCCTGACCGGAGATTATACTACCCTTGGAGACCATCCACAGACAAAACCGGTATTTGACCTGGATTCGGTTCAATTATTGGCAGCTGCAAAAGGACTTTGTGAAGGACGCGATATGGCAGGGCAGGAGATTGAGGGCTCTCCGAACTTTTTCTTAGGTGCAGTAGTTACTCCGGGAGCAGACCCTATTGAACCCCAGATTTTAAAAATGGAAAAGAAAATAAAAGCAGGCGCACAATTTTTCCAGACGCAGGCAGTATATGAAGTTGACAAATTTGCAGCATTTATGGAAAAGGTAAGGCGCCTGGGCGTCCCTGTGATGGCTGGAATCGTAGTTCTAAAAGGCGCAAAAATGGCTGAGTTTATGAATAAGAATGTCGCAGGAGTTCATGTGCCTGATGAAATAATAGATGAATTAAAAACAAGCACAGACAGAGTCAAAACAACAATAGAAATATCTGCCCGCCTTATTAAGGAATTGAAGCCGCTGTGCCAGGGTGTGCACATAATGCCTCTTGGTTGGGGACACCATATTCCCGCAATCTTAGATGCGGCAGGACTTTAAAAAGACAGTTTAGGGTTTATAGAGTTATAGAGTTCAGAACTCTGCAAACTCTAAAAACTCCATAAACTCTATGAACTCTACCGGTATCAGGTAAGGTGTGGCAATCAAATGAAAATTAGTAGAAAAAAGGATTAAAAAATGAACGGGAGACGCAAGGAAGTTTTGAAAATTATTAAAAGTCAAAAAAAATTTTTAGGAGAGAAATATAAGGTAAAAAAAATAGGAATATTCGGCTCATTTGTAAGAAACGAATGGAAAAGAAACAGCGACATAGACATCCTTGTGGATTTCTATGAAGTACCTGACCTTTTCGCCTTTTTAAATCTTGAATGGTATTTGGAAAAAGTTTTGGGGGAAAAGGTTGATTTGGTCAGAAAGCCTGTTGTGCGAGAAGAACTCAAGAAAAAAATTCTAAGTGAGGTGGTGTATTTGTGAAAAGAGATTCCAGTTTATATCTCAAAGACATACTGAATAGCATCCTAAAAATAGAAGAGTTTGTAGGCAAGATAATAAAACCTCAAGTGCCGTAGTAAGAAAACTTGAAATTATTGGGGAAGCATCTAAGAATATTCCCGATGAAATAAGAATAAAACACAAAGAAACCCCGTGGAGTGATATAGCAAGAATGAGAGATAAAGTTATTCACTTTTATTTTGGAGTGGACTATGAAATAGTCTGGAAAGTGCTAAAAGAACGTCTACCGATACTTAAACAACAGATTGAAAGGATTATTAAAGAAGTGGAGTAAAAAAATTGAAAATAGCGGTGTCGGGTAAAGGTGGGGTTGGCAAAACCACATTAGTTGCTATTCTGGCTAAGTCATTCAAAGATAATGGACAAAAAGTATTTGTTATCGATGCTGACCCGGATGCAAATCTGGCATTTACTTTAGGTTTCCCAGATTCTTCTAAAATTGTTCCTATGGTCCA
>MNUO01000057.1 GCA_001871015.1 Candidatus Desantisbacteria bacterium CG1_02_38_46 | reverse complement strand
AAAAGACTTCCTGAATTCCACTCAACTATATGCTCCTTTTACCCCATGTAAGTTGGTAACATTTAAAAATGTCCTGACAGGAGAGACCAGGAAAAAAACTATTCCCCTACAACGGCATCAAGTATCTCTACTGAAGAATATTGGTCTTGGTCACTTAATTTCAGCACAGGTTTCTCCAAATTAATTTTCTTTGGAGTAAGCCAATGTAGTCGCAATTTTAAAATCAAGTCCTTTATTTGCAATGGTTTTCAACGATAATTGCGGAATGTGGGATATAAGGCATAGTAAAATAAACCAGAAACCTGATCATTTTAGAATAATTGAACTCGGATAAAGAGTGGTCAAAATCCCCTTTTTCGCAAATATGGTATAGATTATAGACCAAAGTGGTACTTTATAACCAAACAGTTTCACAGCTTCAGAGCAATATTTAATACTTATTATAGGAACAGGTTCCCAGAGTATATTTGGCTTTAACCCCTTTTTTCTTTTATATTTACTCTTTAAGATAAAAGGGAATGAAATAATTAAAATGACTGTCCAAGGAATAAAAATAAGTAAAAAAATTGAGAATTTAATTATTCTCTTAACAATAGTTCTCATCCTACTTTAATTTATGAGATTTATTATAGTTTATAATTTCAGGGAATTTGCTATAACCAAGATCTGTAACCTCATCGGCATGCATATATCGGGTATCAGGTACTATTATACTTTCATATTCGTATCTATCTAGTCTCTCTTTTCTAAAAAGATCATAAAGCTCTGATCTTGGAAAACCTATGAGTCTAGAAAAAGCGATCCAATCAAGGCCTAATTTTTGGGCCTCTTCAAAATTAAAAAGTATATCTTCTCTTGTTTCATGAGGAAAACCAAACATAAAATTGCCTCCGCAAATAACATCAACTTCATTGCAATTTTTAATTGTCCTCTTTGCCTGTTCTATAGTAAATCCCTTTTTAATTAATCTTAGAGTTTTGTTAGAACAAGATTCTATCCCAAACCACATTGCTACACATCCAGCATCTCTCATTACTTTTAACATTTCTTTATCAACAGTATCAACTCGTGATTCGCACATCCATTCTATATTTAAAGGTTTAACCCTATTGCAGAATTTCAAAACCCATTCCCGAGGTCTGGTAAATAAATCCTCTCTAAAATAAATACTTCTGGTTTCAAAATTCTCCATCAGATATTCAATCTCTTTAACAACTGCTTCTACTCGTCTTTTCCGATATATCTGTTTCCACATCAATTTTGAAGAACAAAATGTACACATATATGGACATCCTCTACCACTTAAAACTGTATTCATTGGAACTACAGTTGGAAACACATTAAGATAAACAGATTTTGACCACAAATATCTTTTAAGATCACGAATTTCTCTAGCAGGATATTTTAGAATATCTAAATTCTGAATAAAGGGCCGGTCAGAATTATGAATTATTTTGCCATCTTTCTTGTGAACTATTCCTGGTATGTTATCCAAAGGCCTTTTTTTCTCTAACGCATTCAGAACTTCCTCAAATGTAATCTCGCCCTCCCCTCTAACAATAATATCAAAATTGTTCGTATATTGATTATAATTAAGCGTTGCATTAGCCCCGCCATAAATTGTTATTACTCCAGACTCTCTAAGTAACTTTGCAACATTTTTTGCTTGTTTAACCTCTGTTACCGTACCACCAAATCCAACAATATTAAAACCCTTTAATTTATTATACAACCCCTCATCGGGATATCTGGTAATTCTATTATCAATAAAATCTATTTTTTTACTTGAATTTGAAATTAAATACAAAATACCAAGAGGTGGAAGAAATCTCCTTGATACTGATATTATACCTCCAACTTTATCAAAGTAACTTGGAAAATCCATTAAGTCAGGATAAACTAGACAAACTTTCATATCTTACTCTCTATTATTTACTCCTTATCTAATCTTTAATAAGACTAAATGGTACGATATAAAAATATTTATAATTAGAGAGCAAAAACTCTTTTGAAGAATTTGTAAACGCTTCTTTCTTTTTGGAAGAAGAAAATCTAATAAAATAGTAATAGTTCATATCTATTGCTCCCCATCTTTTCTTAAATCTGTAAACACCATCTTGCGTTTTCCATGTGCCACCCCAATTCCACCATTTCCTTTTGGCTTTAGTAGCCTCCTTCATCGCTTCGTATATCAGAAGACTCAACGACTGGTGGCTTCTATATTTGTGTTTTATTACAGGAGTAACATATTCTATAACATCACCAAATTTATATAACAACATGGCTGCAGCTCTTTCACTTTTGTAAGAGGCAATCCATAAGTTCCATTCATAATCAGAATGGAAAAGAGATTTTTCAAAATAATCCTTTGTTTTGGCCAATCCTTTCATCTGTCCTATATTCTCTTTATGTGTTTCATATAAGAAATCTACATCTTTCTCTTTATGTGTAGTATATATATCAAAACCAAATTTTTGAGCTTTCCGTATCATATTGCGAGTTTTGTAGTGAAACATAAGAAATAATTTCTCCTCACTATCTGGCAAGGGTGTTAACTGTCCTATCCTGTAGTCTTCAAAATCATGTTTAAAACCTTTCCTATAAAAATCGGCATCCTGATATAAAGGATTCGTAATAATGCATGTAAGCACCATATTATTTTCTTGTTCTACTCTGTAGGTAAAATCTATTAAACTTTTTTTTATCTCTATCTGTAATTCTTCTGGAAGTGTCAAATCCAGAATAATTCCTCCATTAGAACCATAATAAGGAGAGGAATTTGCTACTTTTCCAAAAGGCCCATCTTTAATAAGTAGGTTTAGGAAACCGACTAATTTCCCATTTATAAGAGCGCCTATGGATAAATCTTTTGCTTTTAGATAATCTTTTAAAAAATTAATTCTTGCTGATGAGTGAAAAAACAGACCCTTATTCTCAATGGCTAAATTATCTCTCAATAAATCAGCATTTTCTATATTTTTTAGGTATTCAATCTCAATTTTGCTCACTACAATACACTCCAGAGAATCTTTGCATTAAAGGAATTTAAATTTCGATTACATCCATATTTTCTAATGTCCATTCATCCCATGGACTTTCCTTTCCTGCCTTCTCCATATCTCTCTTCATATCAAGCATTGCCTCTTCATAGGTAAATTTGGGAACATAGCCAAAATCTCTTTTAGCCTTATCTATAACAAATACGTAACTTCTTTTCCTCACTTCTTCCACATCTGGTAAATAGACTAACTTTGAAGGTCTCTTAAAAGGAGAGAATGCTTTTATAATGGCTTTTGCCTCGTCCTCTATCGTGAGACCTTGCCCTGAACCCAAATTATAAAGTCCAACAGCTTTTTCACTTTTTAAACTCCCAATAATCCCATCTACAATATTCTTTATATAAATTAGATCTCTCTTAGTGTCATGTTCTCCCCAAATTTCTATTGGTTCTGACTTTATCGCTTTTTCAACAAATATATTAAAAATAAATTTTTCTTCTTTTCCTTCCCAATAAGCAACTGTTCTACTACCCCAACCCCGAATTCCTGGGAGTCTCAATGAAATACCTCTTATACCATATTCTATCGTGAAAGCTTCAACAAGATTAGCAGCTGCAACTTTAGAAGCAATGTATTTAGTCGTCTCTTTGCCCCCAAATCTTCTTGGAGTATCCTCAGTAATATATAATTCTCCAGCTCTATTTACATCACTATGAGTCATAGTATATACAAAAGTTTCTGCATTTGTTTTAACTGCATACTCTAACATATTGTATGTCCCATAAGCATTCACCATAAAATAAGCTTTTGCTGGATGTCTATCTATACTGAGTAATCCTGCAGTGTGAACAATGGCTTTTACTCCTCCTTGAGGTAGTTTTTTAAAGTCCTCTGGATTGGTTATATCAACCCTCACAAAGGGGATTTTAGAATGTTTATAGAAATTTTCTGCTTTTTCGCTCTTTGCTGTTGCAAGAACTTCATATCCTCTTTTAATTAATGTTTTAACACAATATCTACCCACAAAACCACTTGCCCCTGTCACAATTACCACTTTTGTAACTCCTTATTCAATTTTACAAATTTATTGCTTTGTTGATTAATTTAATCTCTCTCATAATAAGTTAGTCACTTTTTCCCCACCTCGGCAACTGATTCCACTCTCTGTGACATTAAAATGCTCAATGGTTAATCCTTCATTTTTGAACCATCTTTTAATTTCTTCTGGAGGGTAACGAAAAGCGAGCTGTGGATGATACCAGTCAAAGTTGACCATTACATTTGTTTTATAGTCAAAGGCAGGATTCCAGAAGCATTTTAATATGTTCCAGTAGAAAAATCTCTGAAGATTCTGCTTTCCTTTCTTAATCCCTAAAAGAGGGATATCTTCTGGCACCTTAAATTCAACCTTTAGCTCAGAGAGGTTCTTTCCTAAAAGAGTAATTGCTTCCGAGAATTTATAACATTCTTCTGGGGTCATCTTCGTAGTAAAGGAACGCAGATAATCATCAGAAAATTCCCGGATAGGTCCTTTCTTCTTATAGACATAGCGCTCAAGATACCAATGGTGATAATATTTTTCCGCTTTCTTATCGTAGCCAAAGGAAGGGGGATGCGTTTCCATTTTCTCTTTATCCACCCTCAGGCCCAAAGGACTCTTTTTATCAGGACAGTAAAGATATTTAACAATACCCTTTTTCATTTCATAAATTTCCTTAGCCACCATTCAAAACTTAAGAAGGACCAGATGAGGAGACGATGATTGACCTTGCCGCTGCTGTGCTCCTCAATTATTTTTTTCACATAATTGTATTGCAAATAATTGAATATCTTTGCTTTTTTATTGAGAAGAAGGTTTCTGATATAGTCAATGCTCTCTCCCTTGAACCAACTGGCATCCGGAGCAGAAAATCCCTGCTTGACCTGGTTGGTTATTTCCGGAGGCACATAGCGGTTCATTAACTTGCGCAGAATTAACTTTCCGTCCCTGGTTTTCTCAAAATATTTCTTGGTTTTCGGGCCAGGCTCGTTCTCGTTTAAGCGAACAACCTTTTTCAAATTGCGTAATTTATATCTCACCGGAACCTTCATCGCAAAATCTACCAAATCATTGTCTAAAAAAGGCAGGCGCATCTCCAGAGAATGAGCCATACTCAATTTGTCCTCTACTAGAAGCAGACCAGAAAGGAATGTTTTTATTTCAAAATAGAGGGAACGGTTCACATAATCTTCCGGCCCATAAATCCTCTCTTCTTTCTCTTTCATAACCTCTCTAAACACATTGATTGTCCAGTAATCCTTAATTGTCTTCCAGGTTTCTGGTTTGAAAAGAGAGGGCATAAACCTATTAGGGATAAGTCGTTGCCAATAGCGATAATATTTCTCAATGTAATCCTCAAAATTATCATTTACCACCGCGCGATAATAGCGCCAGGGGTATCCTCCAAACAATTCATCTCCCCCTGCGCCAGAGAGGATGACCTTAACAAACTTTGAGGCCAGTTTTGCCGCATAGTAGTCAGGATAGGATTGTCCCATCCTTAAATCCTCCAGATGCCAGACAAGAGACTCCATCACTCTTTCCAGATCGCCGGCCTTCAGGATTGCTTCATAGTGCTCAGTTTTATAGAGATGGGAAAGGAATTCTGCCTTTTCCCTTTCATCAAAGGAGAGCTCTGAACCGCTTGCTGAAGAAAGGTCAAAGCCTACGGTAAAAGTTGGCAGATAAGGAATATTCTTAACTGCCAAGGATGTAATAGCCGCTGAATCAATTCCTCCACTTAAATAAGAGCCAATCGGCACATCGGCGATAAGTTGCCGCTTAACCGCCTGCTTAAATAATCTGTTCAACTCTTCTATATATTCTTCTTCTGAAAGGGCGAGTTCGGGTTCTCTAAAATCATAGTCCCACCATCTCTCCTGTCTGAAGTTACTTGGAGTTTCTGCCTTCAGTTTAATATAATTTCCCGGAGGCAAGAGTTTCATATTTTCAAATAAGGTCCTTTCAGAAAAGATGTTCTGGAAGGTGAAATATTCCAGGAGGGCAAATTTGTCGACTTTGGCTTTTACCTCAGGGTTTTGAAGGATAGCTTTTATCTCAGAAGCAAATATAAACTTATTATTTTGAAAATAGTAATAAAGCGGTTTTATTCCGTAGCGGTCTCTGGCTAAGAATAGTTCCTTATTCCTTTTATCCCATATACAGAAGGCAAACATCCCATTAAATTTTAGCAAACAATCCTTTCCCCATTCCTCATAAGAACGAAGAATAACCTCGGTATCGGTATTACTTTTAAACCGGTAACTCTTCTTTTCCAATTCTTTCCTTATCTCTAAATAGTTATACACCTCGCCATTATGAACAATAACGATACTTTTGTCTTCATTTGCCATCGGCTGATGCCCCGCAGAGGATAAATCAATAATAGAAAGCCTTCGGTGAGAAAGACCAACATTCTTCTCTAAATAAATCCCTTGATCATCGGGACCCCGATGGGCCATAATTGTAGCCATCTTCTCCAAAAGCTCTATAGATACAGGGCTTTTATCTAAGTTTATCCTTCCTGCTATTCCACACACTTTTTCAACCTCTCAATAACATAATCCTGCTCTTTTTTACTCATCTGAGGATATAAAGGAAGCGTGATTGTTCGCTTTTCTGCTCTTAATGAAATAGGAAAGTCATCCGGTTTAATCTCATATTTTCTTTTATAGTAGCCTTGATGATGAATAGCATAAGTTCCTATTCTTGTGCTGATACCCTCTTTTTCCAATCTTTTCCTTATTTTGTCCCGGGAAAGGGGAGAATTGTCTTTGATCAAAACAACATAAGACTGATAGGTATGGAAGTAAGTTTTGGGAACATAGGGTATTTTAATAAATTCTAAATTGGTTAAGGATCTATCATAGTAATGCGCTCTTTCTCTTCTTTGCTTGATAATCCAGGGTAATTTCTTCATCTGCTCAATTCCAATGGCGGCTTGAATATCGGTCAGCCGGTAGTTATAACCTAAGATATTAAACCTTTCTTGCGCAAGAATACCTTTTTTATGGCGCTCTAAGTCAGAAACAGTTGCCCCATGAGAACGAAGGACCTTTAACTTCTCGTATAGTTTTCGATTATTGGTGACCGCCATTCCCCCCTCTCCAGTAGTAATAATTTTTCGTGGATGAAGGCTAAAAACACCAAGTTCTCCGAAGGTTCCGGCAAATTTTCCAAAATACCTGGAACCCAAAGCGCAGGCAGCATCCTCAATAATATAAAGATGATGCTTTTTTGCCAATCTCATTATCGGTTTCATATCGGCACAGAGACCGAAGAGATGAACCGGAATAATAGCTTTTGTTCTTTTGGTAATTTTTTTCTCAATATAGCTGGGGTTAATATTATAGGTTTTTGAATCAATATCGGCAAAGATTGGTTTTGCCCCCACATATTCAATGCTATTGGCCGTAGCAATATGGGTAAAGGGAGGTAGAATTACCTCATCCCCTTCTCCTATTCCCAGGGCAAGCAGAGAAAGATGAAGGCCGGAAGTAGCAGAATTAAGAGCTACCGCATACTTAGCACCCGAATATTGAGCAAATTTTTTCTCAAATTCTTCTACCTTTTCTCCTTGAGTTACCCAACCAGAGTTTAATACCTTAAATACTGCTTTCATCTCTTCTTCTGTAAAGTATGGTTTGGTTAAAGGAATTTTAATCATTTTTTGTATGGAGTTCGCCAATCATCCTTTTTGGCAGATAATAGAGTCTCCAGTGATCGCAGCCCTTGCAGGTAGGGTCTTCCTCCGCTCTATTCTCAAACTGCCTCTTTCTGATTTCATTATAATTTTTACCATTCCAGACATTTCTTATGCTCTCTTTTCTGATATTGCCAAAAGGCTCTTTTCTATTCCAATCATGATTACAAAGAGCAACATCGCCATCCCAGTAAATAACTATATCGCTTAATGGTTTTAGGCAGGGTTTCCTTTCTTCTTTTAAATCAGGGCTATTTTTTAGACTCCCGAATTTTCTGTTGGTGGAATGCTCCTCATAGACTCTTACCCGTTCCACCTTCTTTAGCCAAAAAGAGATAAATCGTGGGATTTTTTCCTTTGTCGCTTCTGTTTTGACTACCGAGACCTGAACCGCTGGTCTTTTTAATCCTCTTTCCTGTTTTTCGACTAAGAAATTCTCTATATTTTCCATCACCTTCTCATAATTGGCGCCAACCCTTATCTTCTCATAACTTTCTTTGCCAGAGGCATCAAGGCTAAAGGAAATAAAGTCTATCTCTAAGTCAAGTAGATTTCGAGAGGTTTTCTCATTTAGTAATGTTGCATTCGTTGCCAACTGGATTGGCTTAATTCCTTTTTCTTTAGCATAAGCAAGCATCTTAATAAATTCAGGATGGAGAAGCGATTCTCCCCGGAAGAATGGAACTAAAGCAACATTTGGATATTCTGCCATCTCGTCAATAATCTTTTGATAAAGTTCCTTGTCCATAAATCCTTCTTTGTAATCCGGTCTTTTAACTAAATATTGCCGCGGGCAGATTGGACAGTCAAGATTGCAGTGATTGGTCAACTCCACAGTCACTCGTAGAGGAAAGGAAAATTGTTTCCTATCTGAAAAGTATTTCTGATATTCTTCAATAACATCAATTTCTTGCATAGAAGTTATATCCCCGTTCTTTTTGCCCAATTATCCAGTTTCCTGCTGGAATTTTCTGGCCGACGATGTCCTACGGGCAAAGTGAACTTTGCCACTACATAGCAAAGTAAACTTTGCTACTACAGATAGACGAGAGTTTACTTGAATATTTACCTTTCGAAAGAGATGGGTTAAATCCTCCCTGAAGGAGTGGTATCTCTCTTTTCCAATCCCGATACCGCTTTCCTACCTTTTCTAACCTAATTACACTATTATTGGACATAGTTATCGGGTTTGATGAATCAAACCCCTACGGTACGAGCAAAGTAAACTTTGTTACTACAACTACAAGCAAAGTTCTTTAAGTTTTACCACAATAAACTCTGCAGTTTTTAAATCCCGTTCTGCCAGAGAGAACAAATCTTCTATCTCTCCAGGGCGGGCTTTTTCCTGTTTTATTTTGTTCTCTTTAATTAAATCATCGTATTTCATTTTCCGAACCTATTATTTCTATTTTTTTATCCTCCAAAATCCTCATTAAAAAAGGTTCTTTCTCGTTTAATCTTTTCTTAAATTCTTCTATATTCATCAGAGTATAGTTAATTGTCCGGGAAATTTTGGATTCTATTTGTTGGATTTTTTCTTGAAGTTTTATTTCATCAATATTGCCAATTACCATTAAGTCGATATCGCTCTTTATGTCTTCTTCTCCTTTTGCTACCGAACCATATACGAAAGCGTATTTAATATTTTTTGTTTTTTTAATTAATTCCTTTATTCTCTCTCCAAGAGCAATTGTCTTTAGGATGATACTTTTTAACTCTTCTTTTATCGGGCAGGTTTTATCTAAAAAATAATTTTTTCTTCCGCCACTGGTCTCAAATTTTACCAACCTCATTTTTTCTAATTTAGGTAATTCTCTTTGAATTGCACCTACAGGTTCAGAAACCAACCTCTCTAATTGCCGAATGTAGAATTTCTCTTCAGGATGAGTGAGGAAAAGCGAAAGGAGTTTTCTTTTTGGGCGCGAGGAAATTAAATATTTTAACATCGTTTATTCCTTTGTATATGTTTTATATACAATTGTATATGTTTTGTATACAATTGTCAATTATTCCTAAAACCTCCCCTTCCTTTACCTTAAAGGAGACATCCTTTAATGCACAGATATATTCTCTTTACCGCTTTCCTACTTTTTCTAACTTGATTACAGTATTGTTAGACATAGTTGTCGGGTTTGATGAATCAAACCACTACGGGCAAAGTAAACTTTGCCACTACATTGTCGAGCAATCTTGACTACTACAACGCTCAATGAAAGGAGATTGCCACAGCCTTCGGCTTCGCAATGACCTAAGGGAAAGATATAGTGTCTATGTATTTGTCCCCTTTTGTCCCCTTTTGTCCCCTTTATAACTCGAATTTAAACTATAATATACTCCTCTACCAGTTCTACCATTTTTAATCAGTATTTCTAATTCAGTCAATTCCTGTAAGTCTCTTGTCGCTGTTTTTTTAGTAGTTTTGTTTATTTCCTGATATTTCTTATTTGTTATTCTTTCGTTACATCTTAAATATCCGATTGCTTTTTTTTGCCTTTCATTCAGTTCTGTTGTTGTCTTCTCGAACTTTTCTCTCACAGAATATAAAATCACAAGGATGCTATATCTGTCAGATATAATCTTTGGTAGTTTTGGTTTTAACGGGTGGTTCTTATGCTCATCAATAATCTTATTCCAACCTTCTCCTAATTCTTCTATGTATTTTACCTGTGAAAGCGCATTGGCAATAATAGGATTTCTGGAATATTGTCTAATTAAAATATTTTCGGGAGTTATTCCTTTGGGTAAGCCTCCCAGGTTATAAAATTCGACTCTGTCGGAAAACATCTTCACAATAACTTTACTTCCTTGGTCTTCGTAATCTCGATGGCAAACAGCGTTGGTTATCAACTCTCTTATAGAAAACCAGCAATATTCGGGAATATCCTCTCTTTCTACTTTGTGGGGTAATAGCCTTGACATCATTGTTATATGCTCCTTGATGTATTTATCGCATTCGTCAATTTGATGAAATAAATTACCCAAAAATTCTTTGTAATCCAATCTTTCCACACCTTCATTTTTTCCTTTATATCTTGCTAAGGCGATGTGCGAATTTCTGAAAAATTTCTGTGGATTTCTACCAAACAGTAAAATGCCAGCATTTGTAATCTTGCCTTCCTTTATACAACCTAACGTCTCCAACAATTCTTCCGGAGTTGCAATAACTATCTTCTTAGAGAATTTTTCATACTCCCGTATAAAAAAGTTTTTAACAAATGTCCAATCAATATTCTCTATACTTGATTCTTTATAAACCTGTTCATCCCAGTAAATTCTCTCACCACTTTCCTTTGCCAATTTTCTCAGTTCACTGGAAGAGATCCTTTGATTTGTATTGCCAACTCTCTTGTAGGCATAATTCTTAAAGAAAACCGGTTTTTCTGCACCCTCTTTTACTGCAACCACCACAATTTCTTTCTTCTCAATTTCCTCAACCCTCAGAGAGGGAAAAATTACCGGGTCTGTATTTCTTTTTATGTATTCTGCCAAATCTATCGTTGTCTCTTTTCCAATTTGAATTCCTTTAATCCTTTTCTTATCAGAAACCCCGATAAGGATAATTCCTCCTTTTGAGTTAGAGAAAGCAGAAACGGTTTCTCCAATTTTATCCTTTAGGTGTAAGGATTCTTTGAACTCAACCGTCTCTGATTCACCTTGCGAAATAAGTTCTTTTGAATTATCCATGTTCAAACTGTGAACATTATACCTAAATAAAAAATGAATGTCAAGAGGAGATGTTAAAACACCGCACGATAACTCGTGCAACTACGTTTAATCATAAGGCGCTCAATAAATTGAGCAACTACAACGGAATTTCTGTAGTTGCCTGATTCATCGGGCTAATTTAATTACAGTATTGTTAGACATAGTTATCGGGTTTGATGAATCAAACCCCTACGGGCAAAGTAAGCTTTGCCACTACATAGCAAAGTAAACTTTGCTACTACAGATAGACGAGAGTTTACTTGAATATTTACCTTTCGAAAGAGATGGGTTAAATCCTCCCTG
>MNUO01000080.1 GCA_001871015.1 Candidatus Desantisbacteria bacterium CG1_02_38_46 | reverse complement strand
CTAAATTGTAATACATTATTTCCTCCATTCATTTATTTTTTCTAATTCGTTTCTGAATTCCAAAGCCTCTTTTATCATAAACCCTCATTTAATATTGTGGATTATAACCTACAATAACCTTAATAAAAATGCTGGATATACTCTTGATTGCACAGAGTAAACTCTGCCACTACCAGCAGAGTAAACTCTGCCACTACATTGTGTGATAAATCACACCACTACACTAACTTTCTTTTTTATAAACGAAATTGTTTTCTGCATTACAAAGCAGAGGGTTTTTTACATCCTTTTCTGAAAAAACAGGGTTTTCAACAGGCCACTTTATACCTATTTCAGTGTCATTCCACAATATTCCACGGTCTAACTGCTGTGAATATTCCGCAGTCGCCTTGTAAAAAACCTCTGTATCGTCTTCCAGCACGAGAAAACCATGTGCAAAACCTGGTGGAACCCAGAGCATATTCTTATTTTCATTGGAAAGAATAATGCTTACCCATTTCTTGTAGTAAGGAGAACCTTTTCTTATATCAACCGCTACATCAAAAACGCTCCCCTTTATGACCCGCACCAATTTTCCCTGCGCTCCTGGATTCAATTGATAATGAAGACCTCTTAAAATATTCTTTTTTGATTTGGAATGATTATCCTGCACGAATTGATATTTAATACCTACTTTCTCAAAATCAGAGAATTTATATGTCTCAGCAAAAAAGCCACGCTCGTCCCCAAAAATAACGGGCTCAATAAGAATCAAATCAGGAATCTCTAATTTCTTAAAATTAAAAGGCATTTATACCACCCCATGGTAATTAAATAGGGACAGCGACCATTTTTTAATTGCAGAGTAAACTCTGCACTTCCAGAGTGCCTACTTTTGGCCACTACCAGCAGAGTGAACTCTGCCACTACAATATCGCATGAATACGACCGCTACATAAAGCAGAGTGATGAACTCTGCACTTCCAGAGTGCCTACTTTTGGCCACTACCAGCAGAGTGAACTCTGCACTTCCAGAGTGCCTACAGTCGGCTACTTTTGGCCACTACAATATCGCATGAATACGACCGCTACATAAAGCAGAGTAAACTCTGCACTTCCAGAGTGCCTACAGTCGGCTACTTTTGGCCACTACATTGTCCCGATAAATCGGGGCGCTACAAAACGGGCGTGATCGGGTACCCACGAAGTGGGTGCGCCCCTACATTTACTATCTTTTCTGGGTCTTCAATCAAGTCTGTTGCGCTCCAGGCGTCAATACAATATTTTTCAATATATTCATAACCAAGATAACCATATCCTTTGTCTCCCCAGTTTTTACTCCAGGAATTTTTGAATTCCAGAAAAACTAAATTTTCACAACTGTATATTGTTTGAGAAGAGTGCTATTTTAAATAAGTTTTTTCACTAATCGTTCACTAATCGTTCACTAATCTATTACTATATACCTGGTCGATCTTCCCTTGCCCATTGTTTTTAATAATCCTTTTTTCACTAAATCATTCAATTCTTTCACTGCATATACCTTGCCAATGGCAGTAATTTGCCGATACTCCCTAGTCGTAATAGAACCCTTTTCTTTTGCATATTCAATTGCTTTCTTTTGGCGAGAAGTTAAACCTACTTCTTCCTTCTTTTCAAATATCTCAGATGTCCTTGGGCATAAGAAAGTAACCTTAAAATTAATCCCTTCATTTTCAAACTTAGGAATGGGTAACTTTAAAGACGCCATCTCCTCGCGAACCCTCCTTATACCCATCCCAACTTCTTCAATATACTCCATTTGGTTTAACACTTTAGCAATTAGCGGGTTCCTGGAATAATGATCTATTCCTAGCCTTTCAATTGATATAGAAGGAGGTAAATTGCCAGGGCTAATGACTTCCATTCGATCGTCAAACATTAAAACTTCAACCTTTGCTCCACTTAAACTATAATCTCTGTGAGCTACAGCATTGGCTAATATTTCTCTGGCTGAATAATCTGGATAAGTAGGAATATCTTTTCTTCGAACACCTGTCATATCTGGAATAATTCGACGGTTTTTCTGTATAAATGCCAGGGTTTTATCAATAACTTCTGGCAGGGTACCTTCAACATCTTCTTTATCTTTTATATATCTTATGTCTTTTTCTCTTCCAGAAAAGAAATATGCTTTAAGTGTAGATGTTGGTAGAAACCCCTGCGGGTATTTTCCAAACAACAATATTCCCGCGATAGTAGGAATAATTTTTCCTTCTCGAAAAAACCTTTGTTTCTGTTTTAATATTCTGCGCACATATGTTTTTAATTTCTTCTCATCCAAATGCCCTAAATTTGACTCAATCACTGGACGTTTTTCATAAAACAACCGACCACTTTCGTAAATAAGTCTCCTGAGTTCTTCTCCGGTAGCAACATGGGTGTGAGAATCTATTCTAACATATACCTTACCATTAGCCTGATAAGGTTTATCCCCACCTTCAGGCACATGTATTACTAAGATCCTTTTCTTGTCTGTATCTAATAAATCACATTTAATTGCAATATGCGGCTGACAATTGTTGCGTGCTACGTTAATCAACAGCTGTTTCTCTTTTTCTCCAGCTTTTATACCAATAACTTTCTTTCTGTCATCAATACCAAATAACATCCAGCCACCTCTGATATTCGAAAATGCAGTAAACTGTTTAGCCAAATCAGGAATAGCAGAAATTTCTTTTTTAAATTCAATCGTTTCCCCTTCCCCAAATTTTAAAATCTTCTTAAACTCTTCGCTAGTCAAGAGCATTTGACTATACCATCTCCCCACTTATCGGACTCCCATCTTTTATTTTTACTTTTATATTCAATTTCTCCTCCGGATTTTCAATTAAATCTGTTGCGCTCCAGGCATCAATGCAGTATTTTAATCCCAGATTACTACATACGAGAGCAGGCCTGCGGGAATAATACTCATGCTAATAGCCATTTCCAGAGAGGAATTATTTTGATTCTTAATTTATCTATCTTTTCTTCTCTCTCTTCATCCTCGGTTATAATTAAACCTTCTTTTAAATTAAATTCTTCCATTGTTTTAAGTAGTATCCTTTTCTCCCTATCTTTTGTGTGGGGACGGCTTAATTCCCAGCAGACTTGAATGAGTTGTTTAACATTAAACTCTTCTTTTATCAAAAAATCTACTTCTTGATGACGCGGGTCCTTCCAGTAGTAAAGTTCTAAATTTGGATTTACTATTTGTTTTCTCTTTAATTCTAAAAATACAAGATTTTCTGCAACCCTTCCAAGATTCTCACTAAATCTAAAACCAACTGCCCCTGCTAAACCAGAATCTATACTATAAACTTTTCTTGGGCTTTTTTCTTGTTCTTTAACTTTAAAAGAAAATCTCTTGAGAAAAAAAAGTATATAGGCAGTCTCAAAATAATTTGAAAATTTTTCTACTGTATCAGCAGAAATTCCTAAAAATTTTTCTATGGAACTAAAAGTTGTAAGCGTTGAAATATTACTTAAATAAAATTTTGCAAGACTTTTTAGTTTTTCACTCTTTCTAATTTTAAATCTTTTTATTAAGTCTTTACTCAATATATCTTCAAAATAACTCAATAAAATCTGGTTTTTTTCTTTGCTTAAAACTACATCAGGAAATGAGCCAAATTCAAGATACTTTCTTAATGATCCTTTTATTTCATTTCTTTGATTTATAACATCCAGATCGTCTTTTATCTCAATATTATTAAATGAAAGATATTCTCTAAATGAAAGAGGAAAAATTGTTAAATCAAGATGTCTTCCTGTAAGCAATGTAGCTAATTCCTTGCTTAAAAGTTTTGCGTTTGAACCAGAAATGATAATTTTTGCTTTTCCAAGTTCATGCATCATCCTTACCCATTTTTCCCATTCTTTGACTTCTTGAACCTCATCAAGAAAAATATATGGCTTCTCTTCAGGATTGAGAAACTCTAAATAAACTTCATAAATTTTCTGCAGAGTTTTAGCATCTAATTCTATAAAACGAGGGTCTTCAAAATTAATAATTAGAATATTGTTACTCTTTATTCCCTGGCCAATCAAATCATTAACGATTTGCCTCATAATAAAAGATTTTCCGCTTCTCCTTGCTCCAAGGATTACTAAAATTTGGTTGGTTATAAGAAATTTTTTCACTCTATCAAGATAATAGGTTCTGGTAATTCCTATATCAAGTTTTCTTTTCCAGAAATTCCAATCTTCCAATATTCTAATTATTTCATTTTTGTCCATTTTCTTATGTGTATTAGGTAAAATTTACAAATTTTGCCCAATAAAATCATCCTTAACTTAAATTTCTCCTCTTTAATGGCGTACAAGGGTTAAGTATTCTTGGAAAAATAGGGACACCGACCATTTTTTAATTGCAGAGTAAACTCTGCCACTATTGTAGTGGTCGAGCTTGCTCGACTTTTCTGCAGAGTAAACTCTGCCACTACATTGTCGAGTAAACTCTGCACTTCCAGAGTGCCTACAGTCGGCTACTTTTGGCCACTACATTGTGTGATAAATCACACTGCTACATATTTCCCTGGGAATCAGACAGAAATATTTCTGATACTCTCCTGCTTGCTATACGATAAGCAGATTTCATCCAGGACAAAAATTTTCTTTCCTCACGACAAATCACAGGTGTACCGAGTCTCTTAATTAAAGACATCTGAACAGGTGCAGGATTAAACGAAAATTTGATAGAGCTAAGTTTTTCTCCACTTGTCCAGAATTGATTTAAGCACTGCTCAAGCGCAAGAGATGGTTGTTTAATTTTCTGTGATTTTTTTATATTGACCTCTGTTTTGCGCAAATATTTTGATTTTTCCTGGCGTATTTTTCGCAATTCCTGAATAATCTGCTCTTTGGAACGACCTCTCAGGAGAAAAATCATAAATGGGTCCCTGTCAAATTCGTCGGCAAGCACGTAATATGTAGCAGCAATATGTTTACAGGGATTTGCCCAATCAGGACAGGAACAATCAGATTCAATATCTTTTTTATCCCGGGGGAAAAGGTTAATCCTTGTATCAGTAAAAGCTTCCTCAATATCTGGAGGCATTTCTCCAAGAAGTAGTTTTGCCATAAAGACAGATCGCGAGCTCATTGCCGTAATTATTTTGTTCCATTCTTTGTCATAGAACATTTTCAATTTAATTTTTACTGTATAGGGATTAGAAGCAGTTCCCTGAACCTGGGCATTGACCATTCCTGGTTCAAGTTTAAAATTTACTATTTGACCCTGTCTTGCATAGGATCTTCCTCTTTGTAATCTGTTGGACCAGCCAAAAGAATTGAGCACGTTTATCCATTTTTCTGACCACCAGGTTTTGCCAATTTTCTTTGATTCTAATTTAATTCCATCCTTTACTTTTTTTGGCTCTGCCGGTGTATAGTGTGGGAAATAGCCCCAATGTCCCATTTTAAACTCCTTCTTCTATTCCGAGCGCATCTTTTGCGCGAAGAGTGAATATTTCTTTAATTTTATCGTTAGAAAGCTCGGTAATCCAGGACTCTCCGCTTCCAATTATGCTTTCTGCCAGACCTTTTTTGCGCTCGAGCATTTCGTCAATTTTTTCTTCAATGGTCCCCGTGCAGATAAATTTATGGACAATGACTTTTCTTTTCTGTCCAATGCGAAATGCACGATCCGTTGCCTGATTTTCTACTGCAGGATTCCACCACCTGTCATAATGGAAAACATAGTTTGCCTCTGTAAGATTCAATCCAAGACCTCCTGCTTTTATGGAAAGAACAAATACTGGCGGACCTTTCTCTTTCTGAAATTTATCAATAAGGGAATCTCTCTGTTTGCGAGGCACTCCTCCATGCAAAAATAAAACTTCCCTGGCAAACAAAAACTGAAGATGCTTTTGTAAAATTTTGCCCATTTCCACATATTGAGTAAAAATAAGTGCTTTATTTCCTTCAGCAATGATTTCTTCTAACATCTCGCATAAACGGTTAAGTTTTTCTGAACGCTTGATAGTTTCACTTCTGTCATGCAAAAGCAGGGCCGGGTGATTGCACACTTGCTTTAATTTTGTAAGAGCAGAAAGAATTAGCCCTTTACGGGTAATTCCTTCTGCTCCCTTGATGACTGTGAACATCTCCTTAACTATTGCCTGGTAAAGCGTAACCTGTTCTTTAGTCAGATTACAATAGGCTTTTGTTTCCTGCTTTTCAGGTAAATCCTGAATAATTTTTTTGTCTGTTTTCAATCTGCGCAAAATAAATGGCTGTGCCATCATCTGTAATACTTTTGAAGATTTCTCGTCCTGATAACGCTCAATAGGAATTGCTAAAGTTTTGCGAAATTTTTCATATGAGCCAAGGTATCCCGGGTTTAAAAACTCCATAATTGACCACAATTCAGTTAAGCGATTTTCTATTGGGGTTCCTGTAAGAGCAATGCGATAGCCCTTCGCTATTTCCCGAACAGCCCTTGCCTGCTTGGTATGTGGATTCTTAATGTTTTGTGCCTCATCAAGAACTGTCCCATACCAACCTACTTTGCATAAGTCATCTTTATCCCGATGTGCAAGCGAATAGGTGGTGATTACTAAATCCTTATTTTTCACTTCTTCAAAAAATCTTTTTTTGCTATGGCGCTCAACTCCATGGTGCACAAGAAATTTCACTCCAGGTGAAAATCGTTCAATTTCGCGTTTCCAGTTACCGACCACCGACGTAGGACAGACTAATAAAACAGGCCTGTCCATTTTCTCTTTTTCTTTGTGGTGTAAAAGTAGTGCTATGTATTGAATTGTTTTTCCAAGTCCCATATCATCAGCAAGGCATGCTCCCAAACCCTTCTGGGCAAGGAATGAAAGCCAGGAGAATCCTCGTTTCTGATATGGACGCAGTTCTCCACGAAATTTAGAAGGCGCCTCCTCTAAAGCAAATTCCTCTTCGCCAGAAGATAATTTTTCCATCCATCCATGGAGTTTAAATTCTACGACATTGATACCTTCTTCATTCCCTCTCAATCTGAGGCGTAATGCATCTCCCAATGTCAACTTCTGTTCTTTTGTCTGAGATAAGAATTTCTGAATTTTTTGAACATAATCTTCACTGATTTCTACCCATTTCCCACGCATTTGAATCAGGGGAACTTTAATCCTGCTAATTCTCTCTAATTCTTCCAATGAAAGCGTTTCGTCGCCAAGAGCAATTTTCCAATCAAACTCTACCAGACTATCCATGCCAAAAAATCTCTTATTGGAATCTGAAGGTTTTGCCAAAGGATTCACACTCAGACTCAGTCCAATCTGTGTGGTCCCAACCAAGGAACAAGGAACAATCACATTATACCCACATTCCTTTAATAACCAGGAACCTTCTTTAAGAAAGTTATATGCTTCGTTTTTATTCAGAAGAGAAGATACTGGAACTGCCTTTTCTAAGCTGCGCCCCAACGGTGAAAAAAGTCTTTCTGCTTGTGCTATATCTAAAAGAAGTCTTTCTTCAACAGAATTAAATTCTTCTCCAAGTAAACTCAAAACACTCTCGTCTTTTTTCCAGACAAGTGAAACGGGAATTAACAAGCTCTTGTCTTCAATTGATTGTAGATGAAAAGAAATTTTCCAGCTGGCATCCATGTCTTCTGGTTCTTCAAGTCTGAGACAGGTCTGCCATTTAGATTCTTCTTTACCAATCCGAGCTGGTTCTGTCCAGGAAGAGATGTGTTTCTTGAGCACCTCCTTGTGATGGCTACTTACTTTTATTTCACCATCCTCGCGGGAAAGAGCATTAAGCCAGAGAGATGTAATATCTTCATCAAAAGAAAAAGTTTTTATAAATAGAAGGAGGTTGTGACGGACAAAAATATCTATAAAATTTGTTAAAAAATCCAGAACCAATTCGTCAGGAGAGAATGCATGCTCTGACGCGCAAAAAAAACCACGGCAGGATGCAGGCATCGATTCGCAAAATAAATCAAACCTTTCGTGGTCATCTCCTTGAGTAATTACAGGTTGCCATCGGGAATGCAGATTTCCATTTTTTTCTACTACTGAAGGAATGAATCTTTCCCTTGCAACCAATTCGAGACCAAATTTACTAACCAAACTCCAGAAATTGATATCATCTCCTAAAAGAATTCCATCCGAAGACTGCTCATTTCTTTGCGGAAGACAAGAAAGCCAGAAAATTGTGGAAATAAATGGCAAATGCAAAGCATCCACTTTCCATGGAGCAAGACTCCAGGAAGATTCTTCTTTGTCTGAAGAATAAATGAGCGGACTGGAAACCTGAGGAAGACCGCTACCTTTAGAATCTTCAGTACTTGGAAGAAGAAGAATTATCTTTTCTTTTGAAAATTTTACCATGTCAGAAAGATTCAATGAAATAAGAGCAGATTTTATTTCTTCAAATTTTGCCTGAAATGGATGCAGGGGGAATTTATTGGTTTTAGCCTGTCCTTTTCTTCTGCGTAATGGTATATCAGGTGTATCCCGTGTTAATTCTGCCCAGAAAAGAAATTTTCCACTGCTATTTTTAGATGGTATCCAATTTCCATGTAGAATAAACATTAATTTCTCCAGATTAACTCAAGTTTCTTCTCTCAATCCTCTACATCTTCTAACAGCCATTTCCATAGTGGGATAAATTTAATTTTTTTACTATTGAATTTTTACATTTCAATTCTTTGCCTGCCTTAATTAATGATTCAATCTCTCTTTCTTTTACAGAAAAGACGTTCGTATCTTTGCAGGATTGAACTAATTGAACAATTCTTTTTTTTATCTCTTCTATTTCCATAATTTTGCTTACATTGACAAGCTTTCGATAAAAGTTTGCTATTACCATTGACAAACTTATTTTTAATTGCAGAGTAAACTCTGCCACTACATTGTCGCGTAAACTCTG
>MNUO01000120.1 GCA_001871015.1 Candidatus Desantisbacteria bacterium CG1_02_38_46 | reverse complement strand
TAAAAACAGCCTCGCAGGAATTAGAACTAATCTCTAAGAGCGGGTACAAACCTTGCTGCTTGCAAGGCGTCTCAAGGAGACTGAACAATTTACGTGTTAGAATTTTTGGCCTCTACCCAGGGAAGCAGACTTTCTAAAGAAGCTATCCCGATGTCCATCGGGATACAACAAGGAGAAAAAGCATTTCCCTCTTAATACCTTTAAAGATATTATACAGGGATCTCTCTTAAAAGTCAAAAAAAAGATGTTTTTGGGTATACATTTATGTATGCCCACCCTGAAATAATGCGTCTACGGGCATCTGTGAAAGGATAAATTTCAAAATTTGCCTCCAAGAATATCAAATTTGCCTTTCATGAGTTTCCTGCAGACGTTCTACCAGGGTACTACTAAAAATATATTATACGAGGAGTGAAAAAGTGAATATGGAATTAGTTCCGGTTGTTATTGAGCAATCGAGTAGGGGAGAGAGAGCGTATGATATTTATTCACGGTTATTAAAGGACAGAATTATTCTTATTGGTTCACCCATTGATGACATGATTGCAAATCTCATCATAGCTCAGCTTCTTTTCTTAGAGGTGGAGGATCCGGATAAAGATATCCGACTCTACATTAATACGCCTGGCGGCGTAGTCAGCGCAGGTTTAGCAATCTATGATACAATGCAATATATAAAGCCACAGGTTTCCACTATATGTATGGGGCAGGCTGCAAGTCTTGGGGCATTGCTTTTGGCATCTGGCACCAGAGGAAAAAGATTTGCTCTTCCGAATACTTCTATTTTAATTCATCAACCATTAGGTGGAGCTCAGGGGCAGGCGACAGATGTTGGAATCCAGGCAAGGGAAATACTGAGGACCAAAGATAAACTTGATCAAATCTTAGCCCACCATACCGGTCAACCAATTGACCGAATTCAGAAAGATACTGACAGAGATTTCTTTATGACACCTGAGGAGGCAAAGGAATACGGTATTATTGATGAAGTAATCACGCACCGAAAATAAATAACGGTGTAACGGTGTCAGGTCTTGCTTTGTGCTTTAGGGTTTTTTTATTATGACACCATGGATGACACCACGGAGTGCAAGATGGCAATTCAAAATATGATTGAAAAAATTGAAGAAAGACGAAAGAAACCAATTGGGGTGGTACCACTTCTTCCTGTCAGGGACCTGGTTATTTTCCCACATATGGTTGTGCCCCTGTCAGTAGGAAGATTAAAGTCAGTTAATGCCATTGAAGAAGCGATGCTGCATGATCACTTTATTTTAATCTGTGCTCAAAAGGATTTGAAGATAGAAGAGCCTGGCGTAGAGGATATTTATCAAATAGGTACGCTATCGGAAGTATTGCAGTTGCTTAAATTACCCGACGGAACAACAAGAATATTAATTGAGGGAATACGGCGCGTCAGAATAAAGGAATATTTAAATAACGAAAAATTCTTACAGGTCAGGATTGAGGAAGTCAGGGAGAATATAGAAAAAACTCTGGATATTGAAGCGTTAATGCGCACCGCTAATGACCAATTTGAAAAATATGTTAATCTCAATCCAAAGGTACCTCCTGAAATATTAGCCATAATTACTGGCATTGAAGAACCAGGCAGGCTCGCAGATGTGATTACAGCTCATTTATTTTTAAAAATTCCAGATAAACAGCAATTATTAGAGGCAATAAGTCCGAGAGAACGACTTGAGAGATTGTGCAAACTCCTGGTTTCAGAATTGGAAATATTAGGGTTAGAAGAAAAAATTCAAAAGAAGGTTTTTGATCGAATCGGCAAGGTCCAGAAGGAATATTACCTGGGTGAGCAGTTGAAGGCGATCCAGGAGGAACTTGGTAAGAAAGGGGAAACTGGCGACATAGAAAATCTGAAAAAACAGGTTAAAGAAGCAAGGATGCCAGGGGAAATTGAAGAAAAAGCAATGAAGGAAATTGAAAGACTCAAACAGATGTTTCCGCTTTCTCCAGAAACTACCGTTGTGCGCAATTATCTTGATTGGCTTGTAAATCTTCCCTGGTCTATAGAGACAAAGGATAAGATTGATATAAAGGAAGCAGAAAAAATTCTTGAGGAAGACCACTATGGACTGAAGAAGGTTAAAGAGAGAGCACTTGAATATTTGGCAGTGAGGAAACTTGTAGAGAAAATGAAAGGTCCAATCTTATGTTTTGTCGGTCCGCCAGGAACCGGGAAAACTTCAGTTGGAAAATCTATTGCCAGAGCAATGGGAAGGAAATTCATCAGATTGTCCCTGGGCGGAGTGAGGGATGAGGCTGAAATACGTGGACATCGCCGTACTTATGTTGGTGCATTACCAGGAAGAATTATTCAGTCAGTACGCAGAGCAAAGTCCAGGAATCCTGTATTTATCCTGGACGAGATAGATAAAATGAGTATGGATTTCCGTGGAGACCCTTCAAGTGCACTATTAGAAGTTCTTGACCCTGAGCAGAATAATGCTTTTAGCGACCACTACCTTGAGGTTGATTTTGATTTATCAAAGGTGATGTTTATTACTACCGCTAACACTCTTTATCCAGTTCCTCCTGCACTTCGGGATAGAATGGAGGTTATTGAATTTCCCGGTTATACAGAAGACGAGAAATTTCACATTGCAGACAAATTTTTAATTCTAAAAGAACTGAAAGAGCACGGTTTATCAAAAAAGAATGTAGAAATTTCAAAAAGCGCAATATTGAGAACTATCAGGGAATATACTCAGGAAGCAGGCGTTAGAAATTTAGAGAGAGAAATTGCCAATATATGTCGAAAAGTGGCCAGAAGAATAACAACCGGGAAAGAGGAGAATGGTAAAAAAATAAAGATTACTGGAGTGAATGTACCAAAATATTTAGGAGTACCTAAAATTCGTCGTGGGAAAAAAGAGGAGAAAAGTGGAATTGGTGTAGGGACAGGCGTTGCCTGGACTGAGGCTGGTGGAGATATACTTATTATTGAAGTGGTGATTCTTTCAGGGAAAGGTCAACTTCTTCTCACCGGTCAAATGGGTGATGTGATGCAAGAATCTGCAAAGGCAGCACTAAGTTATGTTCGTTCCAGGACAAAGGAATTAAAACTTAAAAAAGATTTTTATAAAAAATATGATGTTCATATCCATGTGCCAGAAGGTGCAATTCCCAAGGATGGTCCGTCTGCTGGCATAACTATGGCTTGCGTTTTGATTTCTGGGCTTACAAAAAAATCCATTTCTTCTGATATTGCGATGACCGGGGAGATTACCTTGAGGGGAAGAGTTTTGCCTGTAGGTGGAATAAAAGAGAAAATACTTGCAGCTCATCGTGCTGGAATTAAAACCTTGATTATGCCTGAGGAAAATAAGAAAGACATTGAGGATATTCCAAAGAATGTGACAAGACAATTAGAACTCAAATTTGTCAAGAATATGGATGAGGTTTTAAAAATTCATAAATTTTTTGAGGGAGGGAAGAAGTGAAGGTTCTTGTCAGTGACCCTTTGGCAAGTGATGGGATAGAAGAACTAAAAAAGGAAAAAGACATAGAGGTTGATGTCCAAACAGATTTGACTCCCGGCGAGTTACTAAAAATAATCGGAGACTATGAAGGACTTATAGTGCGAAGTCAGACAAAGGTTACCAAAGATGTGATTGACTCTGCAAAGAAACTTAAAGTGATAGCTCGTGCAGGTACTGGTATTGACAATGTGAATGTTGAAGCAGCAACCAGGAAAGGTATTATTGTTATGAATGTGCCTGGAGGAAATACAATTTCAGCAGCCGAAAATACTATTGCAATGATTCTTTCTATGTCCAGGAATATTCCACAGGCGAATGCCTCAATGAAAAATGGAAAATGGGAAAAAAAGAAGTTTACCGGCACAGAGGTTCATGACAAGATTCTTGGTATTATAGGACTGGGTCGCATAGGAACCGAAGTCGCAAAGATGGCGCAGGGATTGGGAATGCATACTATTGGTTATGACCCCTTTGTTTTTTTGGAACAGGCAAAGAAGATGGGTATTGAATATGTAAAACTGCAGGAAATTTTCAAGAAATCTGATTACATTACGGTTCATACTCCTTTTAGCAAGGAGACGAGGCATTTAATCGGCAAGAGAGAATTTGCTCTAATGAAAGACGGAGTGAGAATTATCAATTGTGCCCGCGGTGGAATTATTGATGAAACTGCACTTTACGACGCGATTAAAACTGGAAAAGTAGCAGGTGCAGCACTGGATGTTTTTGAGAGCGAACCTCCTGAACGCAGTCCACTTTTAACCCTGGATTCAGTTATCACAACTCCACATTTAGGCGCTTCAACCCAGGAAGCACAGGTAAGAGTTGCAGTGGATGCGGCAAAACAGGTTGTTGATGTTTTGAAGAGAGGTATGGTTCGAAATGCATTAAATGTTGCTTCAATAGAACCTGAATTGCTAAAACAGATTAAACCATATCTGGATATGGCTGAGATACTTGGTAGTCTCCATGGACAACTAGCATGCGGACCTGTTAATTCTGTCCAGATTCTTTACAGCGGGGACGTAGCGAATTACAATTTGAATCCGATGACAATATCAATAATGAAAGCAATGCTCGAACCTATGTTAGGCAATTCACTTAATTTTGTAAATGTTCTTACTCTGGCAAAAGAAAGAGGGATAAAAATAATAGAAGGTAAAAGTAATACTCCACAGGATTTCACAAATTTTATTTCGGTAGAGGTAGACTCATCTATAGGTAAGAAGTTAATCGCCGGTACTGTTTTTAGCAAAAACCTGCTCAGGATTGTTCGTATTGATGAGTTTAATGTGGACATTGTTCCTTCATCGCATATGCTTATATGCACTCATGAAGATAAACCTGGAATGGTCGGTAAAATTGGCACAATACTTGGCAAGGAGAAGATAAATATTGCTGGATTACAATTGAGCCGCAGAAAGAAAGGGGAGACAAACCTTACCATATTAAATGTTGATACCACCCCGTCGGATTCTGCTATAAAAAAAATAAAAGAGATTGAGGGAATACAGGAAGTTCACCTCATAAAAAAAGGGGACGATTCAAAAAAGGGGACAGGCTACTTTTTAAATGAGATAAATAAGAACCTTTCGCTATCGCTCAAGAACCTTGTTTCTCGTGGGTGAAGTCGTGGGAGGGTCAAAATAAAATGGTACGAGTGAGGTTTGCACCCAGTCCAACGGGCTATCTGCATATCGGCGGAGCAAGGACAGCATTGTTTAACTGGCTTTTTGCCCGTCATAATAAGGGAGTATTTATCCTGCGTATTGAGGATACGGATATCTTAAGAACTGATGAATCTTCACTTGAATCAATTCTTGAGGATTTGAAATGGTTAGGGCTTGACTGGGATGAAGGACCAAATACAGAGGGTAATTTCGGACCTTATTTTCAATCACAGAGGCAGGAGATATATCCGAAATATATAAAAATTCTTTTTGAAAAAGGTTATGCTTATTATTGTTATTGCACTCCTTTTGAACTTGAGCAGAGGCGCAATCTTGCTCTGTCAGAGCATAAGACTCCCGGATATGATGGACGATGCAGAAATTTAGGTTCTGAAGAGAAGAAAAAATATGAAGCAGAAGGAAGAAGACCTGCGGTTCGGTTCAAAATTCCTGATGAAGGCAAAACAGAATTTAGGGATTTAATCCGCGGAGAGGTAGTCTTTGACAATAAATTGCTTGACGACTTTGTAATACTGAAATCAGGTGTGTCCGCTGTCAACTCTGGTAGAGGTGGTTTACCGACCTATAATTTTGCAAATGTGATTGATGATGCTCTTATGGAAATTACCCATGTTATCCGTGGAGATGAACATATTTCCAATACCCCACGTCAAATCCTGCTTTATCGAGCACTCGGTTTTAAAGAGCCGGTTTATGTTCACATTCCCTTGATACTTGGTAAGGATGGTTCTCCTTTGAGCAAGCGTCACGGAACAGTTTCAGTCGGGTGGTATCGGGAGCAGGGATTTCTGCCGGAGGCACTTGTAAATTACCTTGTGCTCTTAGGATGGGCGCCTGATGGAATACGCCAGATTTTGCGTGTGGAAGATATGATAAAAGAATTTATTATTGAACGTGTTTCAAAGAATCCTGCAATTTTTGATATTGACAAACTAACCTGGATAAACAGTGAGTATCTTAAAAATATGGACCCGGACAAAAAAACAGACCTGGTTATTGAATATCTTGTAAGTAGCGGAGCGATTTGTAGTGCTCCGATGTCCGATGTTATATCGGATTCCGTATCGGAAGCATCGGAGTTACATCGGGGTGCAGAAAAAGATAAAATTAAAGAAATAGTAAATATAATCGGAGACAGACTCAAGATTATTTCAGACATTGAAACATACGGCTCGTTTTTCTTCACCGATGAGATTAAGTATGATGAAACCGAATTATCCAGTAAGTTGAGCGATGAAAAGGTTAGAAAGGGGCTCGCTGTACTTAAAGAAAAATTTGCAAGTATTATGTTTGACCACCAGAATATTGAGCAGACTGTGCGTGATGTTGCCAGGGAATTGGGTTTAAAGGCAAAAGATATTATTCATCCCCTGCGATATGTGCTTACAGGTAAGACAGTAGGTCCCAGTTTATTTGAATCTATAGCATTACTTGGAAGAGAAAAAACTATAGCCCGATTAAAAATAGGGACAGACACTATTTTTTAAAACCATTATAAATATTGTACTTTTATATTGCCCGATAGTGTAATGGTAACACACCTGCCTCTGGAGCAGGTAATTCCAGGTTCGAGTCCTGGTCGGGCAGTGGATTTGAATTTTTGCGGCGCGTTAGTCTAGTGGTCAGGATATCGCCCTCTCAAGGCGGAAAAAAGATGAGATAGAGAGAAGTAAAGAAATGGTTAGTAAAAAGATATCCCACTTTTGAAATTCGGGATATAGAGTATAGATTGAGTAAGAAATTAAATAAAATGCCAAATAAAATGCATAGAAAACTTGACTTTTGAGAAAAAATGAGTATACTATATACAGTAGAAGAATTGAAGAATGCACCTTGCATTTCAGTTGGGATGCAAGGATTATTATCTCCCCATTTTTGCTTGTCAAGAATGGGTTTATTACCTCCAGGGGGTTGCTGAGTCAACCCCCTGTTTCTTTTTAGGGAGTGGGCATGGATGAAAGAATTGCTATTTTTATTGATGGAAGTAATTTCTACCACGGCCTTAAAGAAAATATCGGTATTTCAAAAATTAATTTTCAGAAGTTTGTTGAATTATTGGTGGGACAGAGAGATTTATTACGTACTTACTATTACAATGCTACTTTGAGCACCAATGAAGGAGAAAGATATAAAGATCAACAAAGGTTCTTTGCCTATCTGAGAACTATACCGAATTTTACAGTAAGGTTAGGCAGGCTTGAAAAAAGAGAAGGAGCTCCACCTGAAGAAAAAGGCGTGGATGTTGCAATTGCCACCGATATGCTAGTGTGGTGTTTCTAACAGATCTTTACATTTGAAATTTTTCTCATAATGCTTTCAACTGAAGCAGTCCAAACGAATACTTTTGGATTTTGATTATGAGATTCAATGTATTGTTTGATAACTGTGATTAGCTCTTTTACATTTTTGAACGAGCCACGACGAATTCTTTTTAATGTTATCTCGGAGAACCATCGTTCTACCAGGTTTACCCACGAACTGGATGTGGGCGTAAAATGCATGTGAAACCTGGGATGGCGTTTTAACCACCTCTGAACACGTTGATGTTTGTGTGTGCCGTAGTTGTCGACTATCAGGTGAAGGTCCAGATCCAGAGGAGTCTTTGTATTGATAGTCTGCAGGAATCTGATAAATTCCTGATGTCTGTGCCGTGGCATACAATCTCCCAGCACAGTGCCGTCGAGCATGTTTAATGCTGCAAATAATGTCGTTGTACCATGGCGCATATAATCGTGAGTTTGTCTTGCAGGAATACCTGGCCTCAGCGGAAGCAAGGGCTGTGTCCGCTCTAATGCCTGAATCTGGCTTTTTTCGTCCACACAGAAGACAATCGATTTGTCCGGCGGATTCATATAAAGACCAACAATATCGTAAAGTTTCTCCAGGAACCGCTTGTCCCGGCTGAGCTTGAACGTTTTGATCAAATGGGGTTTCAGATTGTATTGTTTCCAGATGCGCCAGACAGTTGCTTCGCTGATTCTCTGCGATTTGGCCATAGTGCGCACACTCCAGTGAGTTGCATTGGAAGGCGTTGTATGCAGGGTAGCACTCACTATAGCTGTAACTTTCTGGTGACTGATCTTTGGGAAACGTCCCGGACGCGGGGCGTCTTTTTCCAACCCCGCTAATCGCAGAGCCAAAAAACGCTTCCGCCATAACTGGACGGTCGGACGGGAGATACCCAAGTGCCTGGCTATGTCGTGATTGAAAACACCCTGCGATGCCATCTGGATGATTTGCGCCCGCTGGACTAAACGCACTGGAAATCTTTTCCCTTTCGCCCAGCAACTGACAGCCGATTCTTCTTCCGGTGTAAGCATGATTCGTTCTGATATATTCATGCATATTATTATACCACATAAATGTCCAAATGTCAAGTTATTTATGAAACATCACACTAGAAATGGCTTACGAAAATGCTTATGATACATGTATTTTAGTAAGTGGTGATGGAGATTTTGCATATGTAATAGAAGCTGTGAAGAGAAAAGGGAAACACGTAGAAAATGCATATTTCTGGCCAAGGAAAAACCGTCAAGCAAGACATTGTGCATCTTGGCATTTAAGACAGGTGTGTGATAAATTTATTTTTCTCAATAGCCAATTTCTTAAATGCTGTTTTTAATAGCTAAAGATCTTAAAAAACTTTGGAACATTGGTGCCTTTTTAAAATTTTTATAAAGTAAGCACGGCGCGTTAGTCTAACGGTTAAGGACATTACCCTCTCAAGGTAGAGATACGAGTTCAACTCTCGTACGCGCCACCACGAAAAAGGTGCCAGGTCTTGACAAATGACAAATATCAGGACTAAAGTCCTGAGTTACATGTCAGGACTAAAGTCCTGAGTTACATGTCAAGACTAAAGTCCCAAGTTACATGTCAGGACTAAAGTCCTGAGTTACATGTCAAGACCTGACATCTCTGGAACGAGGACGGAATGGAAAAGAAAGAATTTCTGAAGAGCATTGTATTATTTACCGAACTAGATGAGGCGCAGTTGGAACAAATTGCCAGTATTGTAAAGGAGAAGGCATCAGCGGCAAATGAAGTTGTTTTTGAAGAAAACACACCCGGGGATGCATTGTATCTTATCACCGATGGTTCGGTCAGGGTATCAAGGAGGGTAACCAAGAAAAGA
>MNUO01000074.1 GCA_001871015.1 Candidatus Desantisbacteria bacterium CG1_02_38_46 | reverse complement strand
AACAGGTTGACCAAAAAATGTGGAATGAATCAATTTCATAAATGAGGCAAGAGTCAGTGCAGAACCAAACATTGCAGACACAAGAAATATCCAGCAAAAGAAACTTGCCAACTGATTAACTTGTGAACTTGCTGACTGTATTACTCCTTGATATACCATCCACTTAGAGACAAAACCACTAAGAGGAGGAACTCCTGACATTGACAGAGAAGTAATCAAACAGGCAGCAAAAGTAATTGGCAAAGCAGTTGCCAATCCAGATTGACCCTCTGCTGTTTCAGATTGTTTTTTCACAGCTCCTATACAGGAAAACAGACAAAATCCGCATATGACAGCGTTCAACATGTAAAATAAACCCCCGGCAATTCCTGTTTTCTGCATTGTGCCCAGAGCCAGAATCATATACCCGGAAGAACTAACAATCAAATAGGCGAGAAGTTTTCTCGGGTCATTCTGAACCAAAGCCATCATTGCCGCTGCTACAATAGTAAAAGCACCAATAAACATTAGAATCATCCCCAGCCATGGAGTCATTATAAACAAATCTGAAGTAATCCTGACAAGCAAATAAATACCGAGGAGTTTATCGAGAGAAGCTGGCAAGAATGCCATTACAGGAATCGGTGCTTCAGTGCTGGCATCAGGAATCCAGGTGTGGAAAGGCATTGAACCTGCTTTTGCAAGGGCACCACAAGTGATGAATATAAACGCGAGTACACTTATTTTAAAACTTGCGCCGGTAAATAGAGCTCCTTTTATTGTATCCATACTAAAGCTTTTTGTCATATACCATACCAGAAGAATCCCGAGTAGCATCAAGAAATCAGAAACTCCAATAATAATAAAGGATTTCTTGGCACTGCCTGAGGCAGCAGATGCACCACCGATACTGATCATTCCATAAAGACAGAGCAAAACCACATCCCAGAATATCAGCAGGGTCAAAAGATTGTTTGAAAGCACCGCTCCACTTGCAACTCCAACATTCAGAAGAAGATAGGCATAATACTCATTCAACCTATTTTTACCTTCCATAAATTTAATGGAATAGAGGGTAACCAGAAAACCGAAAAAGGTTATAAACATAAGTATAAAAGAATTTAAATGGTCAACCCTGAGGTCAAGTTTGATCCCAAGCAACTGTGTAAGCAAACCTAAATCCAGGCTAAAAATTGCACCCTTTTCTTTAAAGATAGCTATACCGAGAATCAAAGCACTAAAACTTGCTATCAGAGCAATTCCCTCTTTAATAATTTTTACTCTATTAGGAATTAACAGACAGATTAGTCCGCCCAAAACTGGCAAGAAAATTGAATATACAAGAATAATCATATTACATCCTATCTTTTGCAGAGTAAACTCTGCCACTACTTGTAGTGGGCGAGTTTACTCGCCTAAATTGCAGACCAAGGTCTGCCACTACTTGTAGTGGGCGAGTTTACTCGCCTTACCTTATTATATTTACCGCTCCCTGTACAAAATCTAAAGGAATATTTATAAACAGACCGAGTTGCAATGAAAGAGTTGCAAGTATAATAACAACTGCTAACATTAATTTAGTGCCTTCAATATTTGCAGAGTAAACTCTGCCACTACCTGTAGTGGGCGAGCTTGCTCGACTTACCTTATTTGCAGAGTAAACTCTGCCACTACTTGTAGTGGTCGAGCTTGCTCGACTTACCTTATTTGCAGAGTAAACTCTGCCACTACTTGTAGTGGGCGAGCTTGCTCGACTTACTTCATTAGTCCCCAAGAAAACAGCATTGAATATTCTCATCAAATAAAGAATTGTCATAATTGCAATAATAATGGAGAGAATTGCTATATAAAAGTGGCCTTTTTCAACCAATCCCATTATAGTTCCAAGTTTCGGATAAAATCCAAAAAATGGAGGAATTCCCATAATAGATAGCGTGCAGAATAAGAACGAAACGCCTGTTACTGGCATTGATTTTATAAGTCCACCTAATTTACGAATATCCCTCTCTCCGGTTGAGCGCTCCACAATACCCGCACACAAAAATAAACCAGCTTTTGCAATAGCATGAGCCATAAAATATAGTAATCCAGAAATTATACCTAAATTTGTCATCAATCCAAGCCCTAAGAATATATATCCTAACTGGCTCACTGTGGAATAAGCAATAATTCTTTTCATGTCGTTTTCGAGCATTGCTGCACCTGCTGCTGTTATTGAGCTTATCCCGGCAAGAATCAAAATCCAGTTGTTTGTCAACCCGAAAGTCTGCACAAAAATTCGCACAAATCCAAGAATTCCGACCTTTGCCACCAACCCAGAAAGAACTGCGCTCATTGGAGATGGAGCTACCGGGTGTGCATCTGCAAGCCAGGTATGCAATGGAATTGTAGCAGATTTGGCAATAATACCAAGAAATATAAGAACCATTGTCATTACAGAAGGCTTTGCCAAACCTGCGATGAAAAGCCCACGCATTTCAAGAATATCAAAAGTATCAAAGTTAAAATATAGTAATATGAAACCTAAAAGCATCATGCAGGAACCAAAAAACATAATAAGAAATGTTTTATCAGCAATCTTTACTGCTTCAGGTTCTCTGTGAAACCCGACAAGTCGCCAGGTGGAAAATGCTACCAGTTCCCAGAATATATATATAAGGATAAGATTTCTGGAAAAGGAAAGACCGATTAAAGACAAGATGAGTAATACAAAAGCAAGATAATATTCGCCAAGATGTGTATATTTTTTCATATACGAAAAGGAATATATGAATGCGAGAATACCAATAAATCCGAATACAGATGCAAAAATCCAGCCAATGGCATCCACAACAAACAGGTCTTGAATAAAAACTGGCAACCAACTACACATCTATTTCTCCGTATAGGGACTGTCCCTATTTTTCAAGGAAAAATGGGGACTGTCCCTCTTGATTCCCTAACTTTTTTCTGATTTTTTGAGTCTTTTCCTGTGAAAGTCTTATCAATTCCTTTTCACCCAAATGTTCTTTCTTTCCATTCTTAGAATCAATAATTGCAGTTCTTTCTGTGCAACAATAGCAGGGGTCAATTGACGCAAGAGTAATCGCAACATCTGAAATTGTCTGCCCAATACAGGACGCCTTAAAAGAAGGAAGGTTCACATATGTCGGAGCTCTGATTTTATGTCTTACCGGACAATTCGTCCCATCAGAGCGAACATAATGATAAGTTTCCCCTCTTGGTGCTTCATAACGACCTATTCCATCCCCTGGAGGTATATTTTCAACTTCCACACAAAATTCAGCTCCTTTTGTCTTCTCAAGACCATCCAGACATTGCTGAATAATTTTTATTGATTCAAACATCTCGAGGAGTCGGACAACTGCCTTTGCGAATACATCCCCTGATTCCTGAGTGATTACATTCCACTCTACCATGTCATATGCAGCATGGGGTTCGTCTTTTCTGACATCAATTGCAACTCCTGATGCCCTCGCAGTTGGTCCAACCACGCAGTATTTAATTGCGTCTTCTTTTTTAAGAACACCCACGCCTTTTAATCTTGCATGAAGCACAGGGTCATCAATCGCAGCTTTTGTAATCATTTCAAGTGGCGCTACAAGACTATCAACGCATTTGCGAATTGCCGGAATGTCTTCATTTTTAATATCTCTTCTGGCACCACCAATTTTTATCATTGCATAGTGGTTGCGATTTCCGGTAGTTTGTTCAAATAAATCAAGAACCGGTTCACGCCATTTCCATGCCCACATAAATAATGTATTATAACCAAGAAAATGTCCTGCAAGGCCAAGCCACAGGAGGTGAGAATGAATTCGCTCCAGTTCCCCAATAATTGAACGGATATATTTTGCTCTCTCGGGAATCTCAATTCCTGCGCAATCCTCAACAGCATTGCAATAGGCAATCGGATGGGATGTGGAACAGATTCCACAAATTCTTTCAATAAGAAATGTAATCTGGTCCCAAGTCTTGGATTCTGCAATTTTTTCTATGCCACGATGGTTGTAACCCAATCTTACATCAACATCCACAACTGTTTCACCATCGAGAGTGAGGTAAAATAATTCCGGCTCTTCCTGCAATGGATGATATGGACCTATTGGAATTACTGTTTTCATTTATAACTCCATCTAATCACTTTTTTTAATTTCTCCGCCTAATGTTACATCTTTTCTGAGCGGGCAAATATCCTTTGGCCAGTCATCAGAAAGAAGAAGTCGCTCAAGCTTCGGATGGTTTAGAAATTTCACTCCAAGCATCTCATAGATTTCTCTCTCAATAAACTCTGCACCTAAAATAATTGGTGTTATTGATTCAATTTCAGGGTTTGACTTTGGAACAATCACCTTTAAGCTAACGATTTTACCCAAAGAATCAAAACTGAAATGGTGCAAAATTTCAAAGCCAACGGGCGTATCAATCCCTGTACTGATTACAAACCTCGCTTTGCAATCTTCAAAAAGAAAACGGGCAGATTCTTTGGTGTCTTCTTTAGCGATAGTAATATATATTCTCCTGGGGTTCTTCTCTTCCCATTTTTTTATCTTATTCCCAAGCCCGTCTTTGATTTTCTGAATTATGTCTTCCATATTTTATTCTGTAGTGGCAGAGTTTACTCTGCTATTATGTCGACCAAGGTCGACCACTACGCTCTTTACTTCAACGTGCTTAACAATTTCACTACTCCTGCAATTATTGCTTCTGGCTTTGGCGGACAACCAGGTATGTATGCGTGCACAGGTATTATTTTATCATAAGGTCCCGCAATGCTATAACTGCCCTTGAATATCCCTCCCGAACAGGCACAACCACCTATTGCCACCACAAAACAGGGTTTCGCCGCCTGCTCGTATAACCTCTTTATACGGGGGGCAGATTGTCTGGTAATTGCACCGCAACAAAGTAGAACATCAGCATGTCTGACACTACCAACAAGCACCATCCCAAACCTTTCAATGTCAAACTTTGGAGTAAGACAGTCTAAAACCTCTATGTCACAGTTGTTGCACGCACCACTTGAAACATGAAAAACCCAGATTGATTTTTTCAAACCCCATGTCTTTAATTTCATTTAATATCCTTTAGTGATTCGTCAGTTGTAGTGGCAGAGTTTACTCTGCCCAGCCCCATTGGTGTCATGCAAAAAGTAGCCTGTCCCCTTTTTTGCTCTACAGTCCTGCCATTGCAAATAATATTGCAACAATTGCCCATATAGTCAACCGACCCCAGAATAATTTTATTGCCTGGTCTATACGCAACCTGGGATTGGTATTCTTTATCAAAACCACCACTACTAATATAATAAGGTATTTAAGAATAGCATGAATTGCACTTGCCAGGGAATTGAAATGCATACCTCCCCAGAAAACCGTTATTATGAAAACTGGCACTGCAAAGAGCATCATTGCTTTTGTGAGTTTAAAAATGGCAAGAGCAGGACCTGAATATTCAATATAAGCACCTGCCATTATTTCTGTCTCTGCTTCGGGAATATCAAAAGGAACAAATGTAAGTTTTGCCTGCATGCAGATAATCACAATTATAAAAGCAATAACTCCTGATATGCTGTACAAAAATGGTCTGGTGCTAATTTGATATGCCAGCAGACTATCAAACCTGAGCATACCACCACTTTTTAAAATTGGGACAATCATTGCAAGAACAAAGGGCAATTCATATCCCAGAATTAATTTCATTTCCCTGCTTGCTCCAACACCAGCCACCGGGTTTCTGGAAGCAGATGCACCGAGAATAACGGCAAGAGACGGCAGGGTTAGAAGATAAAGGACAACGATTATATCTCCGACAAAAGAAGGAGCGAGGTTGAGATTGATCACCCAAACAATTGTTGAAACAAGAGTTATTCCTGCAAGTCCTATAAGGGGTGAGATTAGAAAACCAGTACCCTTTGCTCCTTCAGGCATTACTGTTTCCTTGCCCAACAACTTAAAGAAATCTGCAAAATTTTGATACCAGGGTGGTCCCACCCGATATTGAACTCTTGCTGTAACTTTTCTGTCAACCCAGGCAGCAAGAAGTCCTATGACTGCAGTGAAAATCAACCCCGGGAATACTACGAAATAAAAAATATATAGAACTAATTTTTCCATTGTCTTTTTCTGTCTATTTTTTCGTAATTATTTAGCCCTGCGATGTAACTCAGGACTTTAGTCCTGATATCAAACCTGAAGGTTTGAGTTACACATCTGATAGATTAAGTATTACTTTTTTTCTTCACTGGAATCGGCTTCTTCCAGGGTAATACATGCACAAGTGTCCGTTTTCCCACAAATGTCTTGAATTCCTCGGGAGACTCTGAAATCTCGCCTTTTCCAGAGCCTACTTCTGCAAATTTCAACGCTCCATAAGGACAGGTCGGGACACAAACAGGTTCTTCGCCTTCCTTAAGAATATCTATACAAAGGTCACACTGAGAATTCTTAAATGGAATTGTCTCGAGAAATATTGTACCAAAAGGACAAGCAGCAACACAGGAATGACATCCAGTGCATTTGAATACACTTCTGGTAATCACGCGCTCCTCTGTCCTTTTAAGTGCATCGTTCGGACAGGAATTGATACAGGGAGCGTTATCACAGTGACGGCAAATCACATTAAAAGCACCTTCTTCCCGAAGGTGTGTTATACCATTGTTCTCAGGATGGTGGTAATAAGCACACTTTACCACACATTTCGGGCACTTATTACAAATCTCCAAATCTATGTATAATTTTTTGCTCATTATTCCTCAAATCAAATTTGTAGTGGCAGAGTTTACTCTGCACAGTATTTTGTCGAGCAATCTCGACCACTACATTAAGTCCATATATCAGGAATGTCTTTCAATTGTTCATAAGTAAACACTGGGCCGTCCTTACAGACAAAGTATTTATCTAACATGCAGTGTCCGCAAATTCCAAGCCCACAGGACATATTCTTTTCCATTGACAAATAAATATTTTGGGGGGCATATCCGCAATCAAGCAATTTTAAAGTAGTAAATTTCATCATAATCGGCGGACCGCAAACAATTGCGACACTATTCTTCAAATCAAGCCCTAAACTATCACAGGTAGTTGTAACCAGTCCAACCCCGCATCCTTTTGGCCTTTCATTCTTCTCATCAGTATCTACGGTCAATCTCACATCCAGTGAAGACTTCACCTCACACCACCCACTTACACAACCTTTGTAAACTATATCCTGGGGACTTCTGGCGCCATAACACAGCATTATTTTTTTATATTTTTCTTTTTCCTCTAATAATGTAAGCAAAAGAGACCGCAGCGGAGCCAACCCTACACCGCCTCCAACAATTAAAACTTCTTTTCCTTCAAAATCTTGAAGTGGATAACCTTTACCAAACGGGCCTCGCAACCCAACAATTGCGCCAGGTTTTAATTCGTGCAAGGTTTGTGTTACTCCCCCAACCTTCATTATTGTAAATTCCATCTTGTCCTTAACTGAAGGCGAAGAGGAAGGAGTAAAAGGAGCCTCACCCACACCAGGGCAGGTCAATTCCATAAACTGGCCTGTCTGGAAGGAAATCTCCTCCAGTGGTTTTACAACAAATGTTTTTATATTTGGAGTCTCATCTGTAACTTCCAACAATTTTGCCTCTACGGGTTGATACGGATTTTCTTTCATAAATCTTTATCTCTTCACTTTTACTTCTTTATTTATGTCTCTGAAAGTTTCACGGATTTCTATTTTTCCAGGACAAACTTTAAAACACCTGCCGCAACCACTGCAAGCATACATATTAAAATTCTGAACAAAATACAGAAACTTGTGGAAGAATCTATGTCGCAATCTGGATTGCAGGGTCGGGCGCGGATTTGCTCCTCCGGCTACCCTTGCATAACCAGCATTTATGCAGGCATCCCAGATTCTAACACGCTCAGATAAATTGTCTTTCTTCGCATCATATAAAAGGAAACAGTAGCAGGTTGGGCAAATATGCAGGCACCCGTTGCACTGCACACATTTATTATCTGCGAGTTCTTTCCAGATTTTGGAGCCAAAGGCAATCTTGCATAATTCATCAAATTTCTTTGGAATCTGAAATTCCCTGTTAGCTTCTTCCAATTTTTTCGTAAGAGTATCCCTATTACTTTTCTGCTCTTCCATTTGTACTGGAGTAACATCTGACAGCACTGCTCCAGACTCTCCCATTTCCTTTATCAGTTCTTCTCCTTTATTAGAACCTACCTCTACAATAAAACCATCTTTGAGTGTTGAAAAATTAAGGTCAAACCCTTCTGTTGGATATGGTTTTGAATCAAGTAGTGTGCAGAAACAAGAATCCAGAGAATAACCGCAATCACTAGAAATAACATAAGTGGATTCTCTTCTTTCCTTGTAAAATGGCTCAGGAATTATCCCTTCTTCATAATATGCCTTATCAAATACTTTGAGCGCATGTAAATCACAACCTTTAACACCCATTATTATTCTTTTTTCAAATTTGACTGGACTTATGGAGGATTTTGGGATGGTTGCCACTATCTCTTTTGTGTGGAAGAAGAATGATTTCACAGACTGGTCTGTCCTGACTCCATCAAAAATAATCCCGCCAAAGGCGGCGGGATCAATAATCTTTTCAAAACGAATACTATCCATTACCTTGAGAGGTGCATATATTTCCCATTTCTTCTCAAGGGTGGATTTCAAAAACCCATTAAAATTAACACAAGATATATAAAGACTTTCCATTTTTAAGCTGATTTAAAAACCTTTTCCCCTCTATTTTCCTACCTAAAAATCTTCGTATCAACCCACTATTTCCTACCTTTTTACCCAAAATCAAACCATCAAACATCTAAAAACTTCTCCTGATTTTAACAACAGACCTTGCAAGAAAGAAATTTGTACTTCCCCTGGCAAAATTGCATTTTTTTCTTGCAATTTTTTAAAAATGTGCTTAGGCGCAACTTCCTTTATATAGAAGCCTCTTATGAATAAGAAGAGGCAAATAAAAACTTTCTGGTGGATATTCCCCCAGAAGGGATGGAAAG
>MNUO01000029.1 GCA_001871015.1 Candidatus Desantisbacteria bacterium CG1_02_38_46 | reverse complement strand
AACAGTAGAAAGACGTCTAATGAATTTCCAAGTTCGATACCAAGAAGTAGCTCGTCCCTTTAGCTGGAAATTCACCAGGAAAGACCTTAAAGAAAGACTTAATCTTGTTAGTGAGAATGTCATTAATCAATATCAACCAGTAATTTTCCAAGAGTCAATCCTTGAAGAATTTCCGTTGTGGAACGATCCACAAAAAGTTTTATCTGTCTATGTAAATACATAACAGAACTTTTGAAATAGACCACTTAGCCTGTAATACAGGCTAATTTAGTATAGTCTATTATGCATTACCGTCAATAAAAATGTTATTTCAAAGAGCTGTCAGCAACCAATTTTGTATACGCTCTGTAATTTTTTCTAAACACTGAAAAGCATATCTACGCCGGGGTCAGTAAAGGCGTAGGTTGGTTATCACAATTTGTGATTTCCAATTTTTCACCTCTTCTTTTGTTAGCTGAAACATAAAATCCCGAGGAAATAAAGCGAGATTTTTCGTATTTTTAGATATTTTACTATAGCATACGAAGAGGGTCAATATCAATACTTATCCTCTCGCCTCTCCTAAAACCATAACCACACTCATTATGAATGGAGTGCAGACATTTATCTAAAATGACCTTTTTGCCTTTAATTAATATCTGATATCTGTATTTTCCCCTCAATTTAGACACAGGAGCAGGTGCAGGTCCAAGGATGTCCAATTTGTACCCGCTTTCTTCCCTGCATTTCTTTAAAGTCTGAGCTAACCTGTCAGCGACCATAGAACATTTCCCCTCATTATTCCCATAAACTAACAGATGGACAATGTGTGTAAATGGAGGATATCTAAGATTTCGGCGCATCTTTATCTCGCTTTTATAAAATTTGTGATAGTCCACCTCACTCAATCCAGAAAATATATAATGGTCCGGGTTGTAGGTTTGAATAATGACCTTCGGTACTATAATTCGAGTTAAGACTTGAAAGACACGTTCGGCACTTCTGAAATCAGGAAGGTTCAGCATTGCATCAACAGAGATAACACCTAAAAGTGAAACTCCGGAAATTTCCTCTCCTGGAATCATCTGTGTGCCTACAAGTACATTGATTTTACCTTTTCGAAAATCATCTAATATGCGCCTGGACGAAACTTTATTTCCTGGTATATCAGCATCGAAACGACCCACTCTTGCATCTGGAAATAATTTCTTCACTTCATCGACAATACGCTGTGTCCCGATACCAAACTGGCGCAACTGGACTCCGCCACAATTTGGACAGGTATTTGGAGCACAAATCCTGTAATTGCAATAATGGCATACCATTGATGGAGGATGGTGGAGAACCAGTGGAACCTGACAGTTAGGGCAATAAAATCCCCCTCCACATTCCATACACAAAAGGACAGTTGCAAATCCTCTGCGATTGAGAAAAAGTATAACTCTCTCCCCGGATTCAAGCGTATTTCTAATTGCCTTTTCAAGTTGTGGACTGATAATACAGGAGGAACTTTCTAGATTACTTTTTCTTCTATCAATTATTTCAATTGCAGGAACCCCACCTCCTTTAAGAACAGTGGAAAATTTGAAAATCTGGTATGTTCCAACAGTAGTATTATAATAGGATTCAAGCGAAGGCGCAGCGCTTTCTAATATAACAAATGCATTATTATACCTTGCGCGCTTCAGTGCAACATTTCTGGTATGATATCTGGGTTCCCTTTCCTCCTTAAAACTCGCATCTTCCTCTCCATCTATAATAATCAGCCCCAATTTATTCAATGGACTAAAAATTGCAGAACGGGTTCCAATGACAACGTCTACTTCACCTTTTCTAATTCTTTCCCATTCAAAATCATGAATTTTTCGGGAAAGACCACTGTGGAAAATGCAAGTCCTTTCGCTTCCAAATATATCCCTGAATCTTTTCAAAAGAACTGATGTGAGCGAAATCTCAGGGATTAAGATTAACGCCTGCCTTCCTTTATTTATTGCATAAGCTACACACTGCAAATATACTTCGGTCTTCCCAGTTCGCGGTGGACCTTGCAGTAATGCCACACCGAATTTTTCTTCATCAATACATTTTTTAATAACTTCCAGGGCTTGATTCTGCTGGGGAGTTGGAATAAAAAAACTGGTTATTGCAGGCTCCCTATCACTAATGCCTGTTGTCTCCGATGGAGTCCGAACCCCGATGTCCATCGGGGCTTCGGACTGTTGACCCGTTATTGGTATGACTGTCTTTAACACCTTTCCCAGCGGACAAAAATAATATGATGAAATCCACCTGCTCAACTTCAGCATTTCTTCGCTCAGCACTGGCTCTTCATCGATGACGTCAAGAATTTCTTTGAAATTCTTACCGTCGTGCGTCGTGCGTCGTCCGCCACGGCGGATATGCCTTGGGCATGATGCGTCGTGCGTAGAAATGATATAACCTACAAGATTCCTGTTTCCAAATGGTACATCGACTCTGATTCCAACCTGCGCTTTCTTTTCAAGTCCCTCGGGCACAGAATAGGAAAAAGATTTATCAATAGGTAATGGCAAAACAACTTCTGCAATCTTCATTTCAGTAAAAATATCCAGACAGGGATAAAAAATACTTCAACTCCATTTTTTTGTTCATGTTTTAATAAATCCCTGGTTAGAATAACAGATCTGTTAGATTTGTATTTTTTACAAAAACTCAAAACTGGGAAAATTTCTTTTGGGCTTACTTGATTTTTATATTTTACTTCAAGGGGTGTAGCGTCCTCCAGAATAAAATCAATTTCATTATTTCTCAAACGCCAGAAGAATTCTTCTTTTATATTTATCGCTACAAGATTTTCAATAATCTTGCCAAAAAATTCAGGGTCTTGAAATTTCTGTGGATAATTTCCGAAAATAAAATTTGTTGAACCCGGATAGACTTTTTTCAATTTTCTTTCTGAAGTAAAACGGTTTTTACCAAAATTATAAAAAGTTTTAATAAGCATTACGTACTTCAGATAAAAAATATAGTCAGCAATAACCCTCTGGTCCCTGTTAAAAGTATCTGATAAGGTACTGTAATCTAAAAGCAATCCAGGATTGGAAGTGATAAGGTCTACAATTGTCTTTAAAAGTTGTGTATGCTTGATTTTATAAATTCCAGGCAGGTCCACAAAAATACACCTTTCTATTATTGATTTTGAATAATCTCTTATTTTCCTATCGTCAACTTCATTCATTAATTCAATAAAACCGCCCTTCTTTGCATAATCCAGAAGATACAAAGAAAGTCTTTCTTTTGCCAGATAAATTTCCTTAAGAACATCAAATCGAAAAAGGTCGGTAGGCACTGTTATCGCCTTCTCATTTTTTAATTCCAAAAATTCCCTGAATGAAAGTAATGGTAAAACAAACTCAAAAATTCTTCCTGCCAGGCTTTCTTTTGCTCCTTTTTGAACCAGAATACTTGCTGAGCCAGAAATTATAAACTTAATGTTTGGATAGAGGTCATAAAATATTTTTATCTGATTCTGCCAGTCATTTAATTTTTGAATTTCATCCAGGAAAACATAAATCCTTTTTGGTTTTGCTAAATTAGAAGAAAGGATAAATTCAGAATAGGTTTTGAAAAGTTCTTCCAAATTTGAAATATTTTCATCAAAAGAAAAATACAGAATATTTTTTGGTGGTGTGCCACTCTTCAATATCTGAGATATAGTTTGATAAATAAGAGTGGTCTTTCCTGTTCTTCGCAGTCCATATATTGTTAAAATTTGGCGGGCTTCGAGGTAATCTATAAGAGTATAGAAAAGACATCTCTTGTAAGGCTTCAGGTAAAATTCATCTACTTGACCTGTGTCCCACCAACGATTGAATGTTATTAGATTTAACATATAATTACATTATAATGTAATTTATTGCAAAAGTCAAGAAAAATCAGACCTGAAGGTCTGAGTTACGTAACTCAGGACTTTAGTCCTGAAGATTGTGGATAACTTTTGGTATAATTTCCTTAGCTATCAAGAAAATAACGAATAACGAATTCCAATAACGAAATCCCTGCTGATCAACTTTTACCCGACTTTGATTAAACTTTCACGGCCACGGTAAAAAAATTTTATCATTTCCTTTAACTGGCGGTGTTCATCCCTTAATAAATGTGGGTCCATATTAACCAGGTTGAATGCTTCCTGACGAGCAATCTCTAAGATTTTGACATCTTTTAAAATATCCGCTATTTTCAAATCCGGCATCCCATGTTGCCTGGTTCCAATAAATTCACCAGGACCCCTCAGGCGTAAATCAACTTCAGCAATTTCAAAACCATCGTTAGTTTGAACAAATGCTTTAATTCTCTGCCTTGCTTCTGCTGAAAGTCTTAAGCCTGCAAGTAAGATACAGAGGGATTCGTATTCACCCCTTCCAATACGACCGCGCAATTGATGTAACTGGGCAAGTCCGAACCTCTCCGGATGTTCTATTAACATTATTGATGCATTTGGAATGTCAATTCCAACTTCAATTACAGTTGTAGATACAAGCATATCAATTTTCTTATTTTTGAATTCCTGCATTATAGATTCCTTTTCCTTGGATGGAAGTCTTCCGTGGAGCAATCCAATGTTAAATTCCGGATAGACCTTGTTCAGACGATTAAACTCCTCTGTGGCTGACTTCAAGTCCACCTTTTCAGATTCTTCAATCAACGGGTATACAACATATACCTGCCTTCCCTGTCTAAGTTCATTTCTAATCAATTCTTGAGCTTCATTCCTTTTCCTCTCAGTGTACAATGTCGTCTCAATCCTTTTCCTGCCAGGTGGTAATTCATCAATTACAGAAATATCCAGGTCCCCATAAACTGTAAGCGCTAAGGTTCTTGGAATCGGGGTGGCTGTCATCACAAGCACATCAGGGTTTAATCCTTTACTGCGAAGACTTGCTCTCTGCATCACACCAAACTTGTGCTGTTCATCAATAATGATGAATCCGAGTCTGTTAAAACTCACGTCTTCCTCAATCAGAGCATGTGTTCCGATCAAAAGGTTAATTGCTCCGCTTGATAGGTTCTGCAATATTTTCTTCCTCTCCTTCTTTGCTGTGCCGCTGATTAACAATGCGCTTTTCATTCCAAGTGTTGCTAAAAAATTGTGAAGGTTTATGAAGTGTTGTTCTGCAAGTATTTCTGTAGGAGCCATAAACGCCGCCTGATACCCATTTTTAATTGCAGCATAAGCTGATGCCGCAGCAACAATAGTTTTTCCAGAACCTACATCTCCCTGCAGAAGACGATTCATAGGCCTTGGAATTGCCATATCCTTCAGGATTTCGTTTATAACCCTGCGCTGTGCATTAGTTAGTGTAAATGGGAGAAGTGATTCAAACTCATCTACAAATTGATTAGAAACTTCATAGGTTATACCTGGTGACTCCTTGACTCTGGACCTGTTCAGCGCGAGCACAGTCTGCAGGACAAAAAAATCATCAAAAACCAATCGTCTTTTCGATTCTTCAGCAGTCTGAAAATTTTCTGGAAAGTGAATATTTTTTATTGCAAAACCTTCTTCGCAAAGATTGTGATTCTTTCTTATATTTATGGGTAAAATCTCTGATAATGCCGGCAGATATTCATCAAGTGTTCGCTTGACCAATGTACGCAGGAATCTCATATTTAGATTTTTTGTGATATTATAAATTGGAACAATGCGGTTGGTGTGGATTAAATCATCTTCATCTTTGGTCAGCATCTCATATGTAAAATTGGATATTTCTGCTTTTCCAGATCTTCCACTTGCGCTAAATTTTCTATTGAATTTACCGTTTATAATAAATGCTTTGCCGATAGTAAATACATCTTTTAAATAGAATTGGTTAAAGCAGGTCACAATCACTTCGCCTGTTCCATCTGTCATCACCACTTTTAGAAGAGGCCCGCGTCTTGTCATTACTATTATTTGCCTGGAAACTACTGCCTGAATCGTTTTTTCATCCCCATTTTTTATCTGAGCAATCAGATACAAGTGACTGCGGTCTTCATATCTGAATGGATAATAGGTAAGGAGGTCAAAGATGGTGCTGATGCCCAACCTCTTTAATAGTCTTGCTCTATTTGGACCTACACTCTTAAGGTATTGCACAGGAGAAAATAAATCTTTAAAAAGAAAATTTTTACAACCTTCCATTGACCACTGTCCTTAAAAAAATAACCAGTGTGAAGCCCTGCACTTTTATCTTCCACTGGCTAGCTTTTTGATTATTTTCCCTACCCATTTTCAAAGTGAGTGCCCGGCTGTGCTCACTCCAAATATACTTTCTTACCATCGGTAATGAAAATCAGCCTCGATTTCCTGTAAAAAGAATATATCCGCGCTTTGTAGCCAAGTTTGTCAGAATAAATATCCTTAACCTTCTTCCTGCTTTTGGGAAAGACAATAACCTCCGGCTTTATATTGTCAAGCACTGAGGGATATTCCAGGCAAGGGGAAGAAATTTCCACTATATCTGATTTAAGGGAACTTCCTGCCGTTGCAAATTTTGAACCCATATTCTTTTCAATATTACCAATGAAAAGGAAGCTCACCTCATTGAATCTCACTCTCACTACAACAGCTCTGTCTTCGACCCATTCAGGAGCATCGCATCTACGGATATATTCATAATATCTAACTGGGGTATAAGGGTTAAATACTTCTATCTCCACGTCAGATTCTATTTGTTCAGGAGTTTTAATTCTTCTCCCCCTTTTTACTTCCTTATAATTAGTAGTAACTTGTTTCTTTCTCATTTCGGTGGTCCAGCCAGGCGTATATGGAGGATTAAAATATAAAAAAAACTCAACTAGAGATGAAGGTACTCCTGCATAAGGAGGAGAAATGCTACCCTTCTGTTCTAATGGACCATAAAGATTTTCAACCTCTGCTTTACCAATAATCTCCACTACTCCTTTAACTGTTTCTTCCCTGGGATAACGAAGGATAACTGTATTTATTTTTTGCTGCCATCCTAAAAACCCCTTTAATTTAGAAGTAAAATATCCTTCTTTCTTTTCAAATAAATCATTAAGGCGTTCTTTGACTGTTTCTACATCATCGTATTCTCCACCATAAATAAGCATTTCTCCAGCATCAGGAAATTCAATATAAATTGCTTCACCGCCGGGAATATCAATAAAATGAACAAACATCCTGGGCCTGCCAAGTTCATCTAAAGACCTGGCTATTTCAAAAGCATTGATTTTACAATTTGACAGGAGGAAAATAATACCTAAACTAAGAAGAAACAGGTTTATTTTTTTCCTGGAGCCCATCAAGCATTTCATTGAATTCATTGACCACATCGGTCAAATCATCTCCTTTCCTTATTTTGATGCGATAATTAAAGTTACCAGATTTTACTGCATTCATTGCCTCCTTGATGCGGGAAACCGGACCGGCAAAGCGATGCGAGGTAAAAACACTAATCACTGCAGCAAGAATAATAAATATGACAATTTCCAGAATAATGAGATAAACAATTCTGTTATAAACTTGATAAAATCTCGCTTCAGCATATTGTCCAAGTTGAGATACCCGCAATACAAAACCAGTGATGACATAGTTGCTTATACCCAGAGCCACTGCAAATAAAACTAACAATACAATAATTGTCCGCATATACCTTAACTGAATCTTTCGATCCACCAGTATCTTCTTTCTTCTCTCTTCCATTGACATTCCTCCTTTCTTTGAGTCTACTTCACTACAATATTATAGCAGAAAATAAGCGATTTGTCAAGAGTTGCTTTTTCCCTGGAATTTAAAATTCTACTTTAGGAACCTCTTTGGCTTCTTCGCTGATTTCAAAATAGGTGTGTGGCCGGCCCAGACCACGCAGGCGGGCAAACATACGGCCAAAAACTTCCCGGATATAGGCATTAAAATCCTTTACGCTGCGGTTGTATCTTGTGCGGGCCACGGCAATCCTGTTCTCCGTACCTTCTAATTGATCCTGCAAATGTAGAAAGTTTTGATTCGCCTTTAAATCCGGATAGCGCTCGACAATGAGCATCAGCCGCGCCAAAGCTCCTTCCATAGCACCGGCAGCAGCAATTTTATCAGGAATACTTTTTGCTCCGGCCCAGGCCTTGCGGGCATCAGCAACATGCTCGAATATCTCTTTTTCATGCCTGGCGTATCCCTTTACTGTTTGCACAAGATTGGGAATAAGATCCGCCCTGCGCTGTAACTGTGTATCAATCTGTGCCCATGCCTCGGTGACCGATTCATCCATTCTCACCACTTTATTTAATCCACCGATGAACACGCTTAAACCAATTATCACCACTAACAGAATAACGATAACGATAATCCATTTCTTCATTTTTACGTTCCTCCTTTTACCAACTGCCGCTGGCGCCGCCACCCCCGCTTAGACCTCCACCAAAACCGCCAAAACCACCCATGCCTCCACCAAAACCTCCACTTCCTCCTCCCCAGTACCCTCCTCTGAGGAAAAAGAGAGGGAAAAAGAAAAAGCGCATGCCAAAAAAAGCAAAGATGAGAATAAGAAAGAGCAGATTAGCAAGAATCCTTCTTCTTGCTTCCCCTGCCCCGGTCATTTGATATTCCTGCCGGGATAAACTCTCCATGCTGGATAATTCTACGCCTGATTCCCTGGCGATTAAGTGGCTAATGGTAGCTGTGGCATAGTATAATCCTTTTCCAAATTCTCCTTTTTGAAAATATGGAACCATCTTCTGGCGGATAATCTCGCCGGCCAGTCCATCGGTAATAATTCCTTCCAGGCCGTAGCCTACTTCAATTCGAACTTTCCTTATACCGGCAACCAGCAATATAAGCAGGCCGTTATCCTTATCTTTTTTCCCGATTCCCCAGTTTTCAAATAAATCTACCGCATATTCTTCAATGGTCGCCTCGCCAATATCCGTAAGGGTAACAATGGCTATTTCCGCGCTGGTCTTTCTTTCTAATTCTCCAATGAAAAGATTCAAACTTGTCTTTTCATCAGGGCTAACGATGCCGGCAAAGTCATTGACAAAACCGCTGGCTCTGGGAAAGTCTCTACTCTGTGCAAAGATAACCCCCTGCC
>MNUO01000009.1 GCA_001871015.1 Candidatus Desantisbacteria bacterium CG1_02_38_46 | reverse complement strand
TCAAACCTGAAGGTTTGAGTTACAACATACAGATGTAACTCAGGACTTTAGTCCTGATATCAAACCTGAAGGTTTGAGTTACATAAGCCATTATCTAACTCAGGACTTTAGTCCTGATATCAAACCTGAAGGTTTGAGTTACAACATACAGATGTAACTCAGGACTTTAGTCCTGATATCAAACCTGAAGGTTTGAGTTACATAAGCCATTATCTAACTCAGGACTTTAGTCCTGATATCAAACCTGAAGGTTTGAGTTACAACATACAGATGTAACTCAGGACTTTAGTCCTGACATTACAATATTATGCAATAACCGTGCCAACTTAATCCCCCCTGCTTTCTTGCCGAAGTAGGCTCTGTAAGAGGAAGTGGAAGAGCGAAAGCAAGAAGGGGGGATAAACAAACAGGGGGTCGCCTTGGGCGACAAAGGACGAAAATTGTCGCTCATTGACAAAACTTGTCCTTTTAATTGTCTAATCTCCTTTATTCTTTTCGTACTCCTCCAGAATCTCTTTTGGAGCCAAACCAAGGTACCGGGCATAGATACGAAGAAACCCTTTCAAGTAGACTTCAGCAGGAAATACTTTATAGTCGTCTTTTTCCAGAGATTCAAGAAATTTAGTGCTTATCCTGGTATCCTCACTCGCAGTGGCAAGCGTTATTCCTTTCTGCTCCCTTGCCTCTTTTAATTTATTGATTATTGAAATCATTTTTCACTCCACAACTCTGCCATTACTACAATTTTTTCAAATAATTCTCATCCACAAGTACATCTCTGGGTTTACTACCATCAGAAGGACCAATGATACCCCTCTCGTACATAGTATCAACAATTCTTGCTGCTCGGTTATATCCAATCTTGAGCCGGCGCTGCAGTAATGAAGTAGATGCCTGACGGTGTCTTATCACTAATTGAACCGCTTCCTTAAATAATTCATCTTCTCCTTCAATTGGTACTTCTTTTTCTATTTCCAAAATTTCATTATCGTACTCTGACGAACCATATTTGTCTTTTAAGTATGCAACAACCTTCTTAACTTCTTGATGAAATGCAAATGCACCCTGCAAACGTACTGGTTTTAAAGCTCCAATTTGAGAAAAAAGCATATCTCCTTTACCTAACAATTTCTCTGCTCCAGCAAAATCGAGAATTGTTCTGGAATCAACCTGCGTAGATACTGCAAAGGAAATTCTGGAAGGAAAATTCGCTTTAATTAAACCGGTGATAATATCCACAGATGGACGCTGGGTTGCAAGGACAAGATGAATACCGACCGCCCTTCCCATCTGTGCAAGGCGGCATAGTTTATCCTCAATTTCTAAAGGTGAAAGAAGCATTAAATCTGCTAATTCATCAATTATCACTACAAGGTATGGCAACTTAGGAGTGGTCTGATTATAATCCCTGATTGTATGAACACCTTTTCCTAAAAAGGATTGATAGCGGTCTTCCATTTCTTTGATGAGCCATTTCATAGCAAACCCGGATTTTTTTGCCTCCTTCATCACAGGAAGAACCAGATGCGGTATTCCCTCAAAAACAATAAGTTCTACCATCTTTGGGTCAATCAAAATAAAATTAATATCTGAGGGTCCGTTTCTAAACAAAAAACTGAGGATAAGAGAATGAATAAAAGCACTTTTTCCTGAGCCCGTCGCACCAGCTATTAACAGATGGGGCATACCCTCTAAATCCGAGACAATTGGATTACCTCCTATATCTTTCCCCAGAGAAAAAGTTAATGGTTTTTTACTTTGCCGAAAGGGTTCAGATTCAAGCATTTCTCTTAAATATACAATATTTGGAGTCTTATTTGGAACTTCTATTCCCATTACTGCCTTTCCAGGAACAGGGATTTCAATGCGCACACTTGGAACTGCTAACCCTAACGCAAGGTCATTTGATAAGTTCATTATACTGGAAACCCTGACACCAGCAGCTGGTTGAATTTCAAATCGGGTAATCACAGGGCCTCTAGATATTTGAGTGATTTTAACAGAAACTCCAAAATTACTTAAAGTTTCTTCTAATATTCGTGCATCTTCGAGTAACTGTTCCTTGGGAACTTCTTCAGGACCAACAGGTTCAGTAAGCAAATCTAACGGTGGAGGCTCATAAAGTTCATTAATGAAATCGAAATGTGGTTGAACTGGCTTCTTTCTCTCTTTGGCCCCGATAATAACTGGCCCTACTCTGGGAAATATCTCTTTTTCATCTAAAATACCCTTCATTTCTTCCTTCTTTTTTTCTCTTTTAAGGTTAGTGAAAGAAAACTCAGTGCTCAACAACAATGAAAGCACGAATAATGTTCCTATGATAATATAACTTCCCAATTTTCCAAAGTATCGGTCCAGAAAATAAGTGAAGAAATGGCCAAATAAACCACCATTATAGTTACCTAATTTATCAAGTAAATTAAATGGAAGGATATCCATGAATGCACAGGAAACCAGAAGCAAAAGAACTATTCCGGTAGCATTGGAGCGGGTAATTTTCTTTTCCTTAAATATATTCCATCCTAATGTCCCGAAGATTGCCACAAGAATATAACTTCCCAATCCAAAAAGATAGATTAATCCACCGCTTGTATATGCTCCGAATGCCCCTGTCCAATTCTTCAGGGGTACTTGAGGAGGATAGTACATCCATGGACAATCACGAATATCAAATGAAATTAGACTGACCAAAAGAAAAAATGATATTGCAAAAAAGATTATTGTCCAGATCTCGCGCCATTTCCCCTTTGAGGTATCCCCAGACATTTCATCTCCTTACTTGTAACTCAGGACTTTAGTCCTGATATCAAACCTGAAGGTTTGAGTTACACATCTAACAGCTTTAACCTTTTACAATAATTTAATGAGTGCGAAGCACCTGCTGAATGTCAGCAGGTGCTCAATCTGCCGCAGGAACTATTTGCAGCAACCCTTCTTTTTCTTTTTTGCCATTTTATTCACCCCCTCCCTGAAAGGGGACGATTCGCGTCCCCTTTTCTTTATCTGCCGGTATGTCCGAATCCACCACATCCACGTTCTGTGTTTTCAAGACTTTTCACCACTTTTAAATCAATCTGCTCAACCTTATTGAGAACCATCTGGGCAATTCTATCATTGGGCTTAATGACAAACGGAGATTTTCCCAGATTTATCAAGATAACTTTCACCTCACCCCTGTAATCAGAATCAACAGTTCCAGGACTATTTAATACTCCGACGCCATATTCCCATGCAAGACCACTCCTGGGTCTAATCTGGACCTCATACCCACGGGGGACGCTAATTCTGATACCTGTAGGAATAAGTTTTCTTTCAAAACTCCTCAGTATCACCTTCTTACTAACACAGGCATATAAATCCATCCCGCTTGCCTTTTTACTCATATATCTAGGAATGGTAGCATTTTTGGTTATTTTTTCTAAAAGAATTTTAACTTTCTTCATTACATTATTCTTTCAATCGTCTTCTGTATTTTATCTTCATCTATTTTGGGACCCAGGGTTACAGTGGATAACAACTCCTTTTTAAAATATTTATTGGCAACATCCCTGATGTCCTGCAAGGTCACCTCGTCTATTTTCTTTAGAACCTCATCAATAGATATTATCCTGTCCAGATAGATTTCTGAACTTGCAAGTCTCGACATCCTCGCATCACTACTTTCCAGGCTTAGAAGGAATCCGCCTTTCATATGTTCTTTTGCCATACTCAATTCATCATCCTTCACTCCTTCTTCTTTCAGTTTTACCATTTCGGTAAATATCAATTCAAGAACCTGGAAAAAATTCTCAGGATTTGTTCCTGCGTATATACCTGAATATCCTGTATCCCGAAAAGGAGCAAGATACGAGTAGATCGCATAAACCAGTCCATGCTTTTCCCTTATTTTCTGGAATAGCCTGGAACTCATTCCTCCTCCAAGAATTAAATTCAAAATAGAAAAAATATATCTTTCATCGTGAGCATGGGGTATACCAGGAGTTCCAATACAAAGATGAACTTGGTTTAAATCCCTTAAGAATACTTTAATGTTAGAGTTAAAAGAAGGAACAGAAATAGTTGGTAAATCCGATGAAGTAAAAAGTTTACCACTAAAAAAGTTTTTAACTGCCTTTTCTGTTTCGTTTGGTCCAATGTTCCCGGCTACTGATATCACAAATCTGTCTGGAGTGTAATGCCCTCTGAAATGTTTCAGGATTTCATCCCTCTTGAGATGAATAACCGCTTCTCTCTTTCCGCTGATTGGCTGCCCTAAAGGATGCTGGGGAAAAATTGTCTGGACCAGAAGGTCATTTATGTGCTCTGTAGGCGAATCTTCATATAAATTTATTTCTTCAACAATAACTTGCTTTTCTTTCTCTATATCTCCTTCTTTAAAAAGCGAATTAAACAGAATATCTGAAAGAAGGTCTAGTGCCAGAGAAAAATGTTCTTTTAAAACTGTTGCGTGATAGCAAGTAATCTCTTTACTGGTAAAAGCATTCAATCTTCCGCCAACGCGATCCAGCGTCCATGCAATTTCAGATGCATTCCTTTTTTTTGTTCCCTTAAAAAGCATATGCTCAATAAAATGTGAAACGCCATTTATGTTTTTTTCCTCTTCGCGAGAACCAGTCACAATCCATACTCCAACAGATATGCTGGAAAGATAGGGCATTTCTTCTACCAGTATTTTCATCCCGTCTTCTCCTTGCTCTCACGCAGTGCCTGCTTGCGGCTCAAAACTATTCTGCCCTGCGCATCTATATCAATAACTTTTACAGGAATTTCATCGCCTTCTTTCACAACACTTCTGACATTTTCAACATATTTATCCTCTAGCTGAGAAATATGGACTAACCCATCTTTACCAGGAAAGATTTCCACAAAAACGCCGAAATCCATTATTCTAACCACCTTTCCGGTGTAAATCTTACCAATTTCTACCTCGGCAGTAAAACATTGCACCATCTCCAAAGCTTCCCTTGCCTTTTTTTCATCTGCTGATGCAATCAATACTTTTCCATCGTCTTGAACATCAATTTTCACTCCAGTTTCTTCAACAATTGATTTAATGGTCTTGCCTCCAGGCCCTATCAGAGCACCAATTTTATCGGGCTTTATCTGATGGATGTATATTCTGGGTGCATAACCCGAAAGTTCAGAATGGGGTTTTTCAATAACCTGGTTCATCTTATCTATTATAAACGATATCTTCTGCATTCCAAGCCCCAGAATTTTTCTGAGGAACTGAATATCTACTCCTGCTGTTTTCAAATCCAATTGCAGAGCACAAATGCCATCAGATGTCCCGGATATTTTGAAATCCATATCACCAAAGTGATCTTCAAGTCCAGTAATATCCGTAAGAATTATTGATTTATCTCCTTCTTTTACCAATCCCATAGCTACCCCTGCAATTTGTTTTTTGATTGGAACTCCGGCGTCCATAAGAGAAAGACTGGCACCGCAAACTGTAGCCATTGAGGAAGAACCGTTGGATTCTAATATATCTGAAACAACGCGAATAGTATATGGAAACTCTTCCTCTGAAGGAAGAATGGACAAAATGGCTTTTTCAGCCAGTGCTCCATGTCCGATCTCTCTCCTGCCCGGACCTCTATCCGGGCGAACTTCTCCTGTACTAAAAGAAGGAAAGTTATAATGCAGAATAAAACTCTTTGAAGTTTCTTCTTCAATGTCATCTATTCTCTGTTTATCCTCAGAAGTGCCCAGGGTTACGACAACCAAACTCTGCGTTTCGCCACGCATAAAAAGTGCTGAACCATGAGTTCTGGGCAATATTCCCACTTCGCAAGAAATTGGACGAAGTTCTTCTGGGTTTCTACCATCAACTCTCTTTCCTTCAAGAATATTTTTCCTGATAATTTCCCCTTTCATATCTTCAAATATTTCTTTTGCCTGTGCTTCCTGTTCAGGTTGTATATTCAGAGACTTCTTCATCTCAGAAAAAACTTGATTAAGCTTAAGAGTTCTTTCTTCTTTTGACTTACCAAAAAGCACCTTTTCTATTTCATTTTGAGATAATTCTTTCGCTTTCTTTTTTAAGTCTGGATCAATCTCAAGTAAAATTAGAGGTTCTTTAACTTCTTTAACTCTTGCCGCCAGTTTTTCCTGCAATTCACTTATTTTTGCAAGAGGTTCCATAGCGAGTTCAATCCCTTTAAGTAAATCCTCCTCACAAATCTCCTTTGCACCAGTCTCTAACATTAATATTCCATCTCGCGTACCACTTACCACTAAATCCATCTTGCTTTTTTCCATATCCTGATAAGTTGGATTAATTATATATTCATCCCCAACTTTTCCTATTCTGACAGCTCCGACAAAAACAGGAAAAGGAATATCTGAAACACAGAAAGCAGCAGATGCTCCAATTACTCCTAATATATCCGGATCATTCACCTGGTCAACGGAAAGAACAGCTATGCTCACCTGAATATTATTTCTTGCAAGGGGAGAAAAAAGTGGTCTTATTGAACGGTCAACTAAACGGCCATTTAGAATTTCCTTAGTAGTTGGGCGCCCCTCTCTTTTGAAAAAACCACCCGGAATTTTTCCAGCAGAATAAGTCTTCTCCCTGTAATCCACCAGAAGTGGAAGAAAATCAATACCTTCCCTGATTTCTTTAGAAGCCACAGCAGTAACCAATATCACTGTATCGCCATATCTCACCGTCACTGCTCCATTGGCTTGCTTTGCTATTTTCCCTGTTTCAATGCTCAAGATACGATTTGCTAATTCTATTTCTTCTTTTATCGCTTCCATTTACTCTCCTTTTTTGAGGTGTCAGGTCTTGCCATGTAACTCAGGACTTTAGTCCTGACACCTCAACATGTCAAGACCTGACACCTTTATTGTTATTTTCTTAACCCTAATTTTTGTATCAGAGTCTTGTACCGATTTTCTCCTTTCCTCTCTAAATAATTGAGAAATTTCCTTCTTTGCCCCACCATCTTCAGCAATCCCCTGCGGGAATGTCTATCCTTCTTGTGAGATTTGAAGTGTTCCTCAAGCTTATTTATTCTCTCAGTTAAAAGAGCTATCTGTACTTCAGGTGAACCTGTATCATCTGAATGGAGCTTGTATGTTTGAATAACTTCTTTCTTCTTTTCCTTTACTAGAGCCATCAACCCTCCCTTAATTGGGGACCCCCAATTTCACATCTTTTTTTATCTGTTGCCTCAATGCTTCAACACTGTTAAATTTTCTTTCATCTCTTATTTTCTTTACAAATTCCACTTTTAAAATCCTGCCATAGAGTTTACCTTTAAAACCTGTAATAAACACTTCAACACGGGGATGCTTTAACTTTTCCATGAATGTGGGGCAATACCCCACATTAACAATTCCTCTATATCTTTTTTCAGCAATCCAGACATAACCTGCGTAAACACCATTTTCAGGCAGGAGATTGGAAGAGGTAACTTTCAAATTGGCAGTTGGAAAACCTAAGATTTCGCCGCGGCCATTCCCTTTCATCACCCTTCCAATAAGGGAAAAATATCGTCCTAATTCAACTGCTGCCTTTTTCACATTTCCCTGACGAAGGAGTGCACGAATTCTTGTACTATTTACATAATTTCCCCTGCATTTTTTCAAATTTATAATGAACACTTTAAAGTGATGGACCTTGCCAGCTTCTTTAAGTTGCCGAGGGCGACCTTTTCCTCCCTTCCCGAAGGTATGATTGGAGCCCACCACAATTTCCCGAGGAACAAGGCGTAAAAGAACCTTTCTAATAAACTGCATGGGAGAAAGCAGTGCAAATTTTTTTGTAAATCTGAGTATAATAAGGACGTCCACGCCGAGGTCCCTGATTATTCTTATTTTCTCTTCGAGTGTGGTAATGGACTGGCTTTCTGAATCAAAAACTTCTAATGGATGAGGATGGAAAGTTAAAATTAGACTTTTTTTATTAATGGACCTGGCGCGCTTGAGCACACTCTTTATAATTGCCTGGTGACCCAGGTGAACCCCATCAAATGTTCCAATGGTTAAAATGCCATCCCTGTGTTTTGTTCTTATTTTGCTTATTCTTCTTATGATTTCCATACCGCCAATCCTCTAATCCACTACCTCTCCTGCTTTCTTTCTCCTGGTCTCCTCCCTCATAAATTTCCATAATCCCTTATTAACATCTTCTTCCCACACTTTCTGATAAAGATTTTTTACTTCCCTGGCATAATTATCCAGGTCCTGCCTTATTTTTCCGTCATTAATAAGCGCCATCGCTCCTTCATGTGTGGGATATGGATGTGTTTCCTCAAAAACTTCCCTGATAACTGTAGGATGGTCAATGAGAGTGCAGGGAAGGTAAAGATTTTCATCATAAGGCTGACGGTTTTTCAAAGCCTTAAAGAAGGGAGATTTTAAAGCATCTCTTAATGAACTCGTCTTAATATTATTTGCAGCAAAGTGCGTGAAAATACAGGGTTCAATATCGCCGCGGGAATTTATATGAATAAATTGTCTTCCAGCAATGCAGCCACGCACATATGGAGCATCATTCCAGAAATCTATGATGAAAAGGGGTTTATTGTCCCTGATATAATCTCTTCTCAGTTTGAGATACAATCTCTGTTGTGGAGTTGGCATAAACTCTGTTGTAGGATTTTTACCTACTGGCATACACAGAAAATACCAGCCTATAAAAACACCTTTTTGTATCATTAAATCAATAAACTCATCGCTCATTATGGTCTCAACATTATATTTTGTAACATAGCAGGAGTATCCAAATAATATTCCTGCTTCTCTTACTTTGTCCATTGCGTTCATAATTTTATCGTAAACACCTGGAGCCCGCCTTTCATCTGTTTCTTTTTTAAAACCTTCTAAACTGAACATAAGTGCTACATTCCCGAGTTTCGCTAATTTCTTTATGTTATCATCGGTCAGCAATGTCCCATTTGTATAAATCTGGAAATAGCAATCGCTATGACCAGCAAGAAATTCAAAAAGATGCGGGTATATAAATGGTTCCCCGCCCAGAATCGTGAAAAATGAATTTCCGATTTCCTTGCTTTCTTTGACTATTTTGTTCATTATTTCAAGACTTAAGTCATCTTCCCTTACATAATCTGCAGCATAACATCCCTGGCATCTGAGGTTACATTTCATTGTGGGACTGATAAGAATTGTTGTGGGTGGCTGAAAACCTTCTTTTTTTCTAAAGCTTTCTCTTATTCCATTGTTGATAAGGAGATGATTAACTATCAAATTAACTGAAAATTTATCACGGCAATTGGGATGAAGTTTACCAAGGATTTTCTTGGCATAAATCACGCTGGGATGCTCTTCTTCAAAGCA
>MNUO01000085.1 GCA_001871015.1 Candidatus Desantisbacteria bacterium CG1_02_38_46 | reverse complement strand
GACCTCCATAATTAAAAACAGCCTACCTAATCTACCTTTTTAATTTTTTTCGATCTTCCCTGTATTAAAACCCAAGGGAATATTGTTGCATTTTTCTAATTCTTACCCAGGGAGACGGTTTTGCCGTTGTCCAAATGATTTGATTCTGGGGATATAAAATGCCTTGGCTGAGATTTTAATTGAAAAATGACCCCTCTAATCAATTTCTTCATTTTTAGGCCTTAGTGTCTGAATCACAGATTATTATTATTTTGCTTGACAAACTATATATTGTGTGTTATAATAGAAAATATCACAATATCTTGTGGTGCAGTTTTCCCCGATAGGATTGAGATGAAATGTCCTTTCTGTAACAATATCCATGATAAGGTTATTGATTCCCGCGAAAATGAAGATGGCCTCTCTGTCCGAAGACGCCGAGAATGTTTGAAATGTGGAAAGCGCTTCACCACCTACGAAGAAATTGAAAAAATTCCCATAATGGTAATCAAAAAAGATGGAAGGCGTGAGAAGTTTTCACGGGAAAAAATCCTCAACGGTCTTATCCATGCCTGTGAAAAAAGACCTATCAGTATTGAAAAATTGGAAGAAATAGCCAGCACTGTCGAGGGAAAATTGCAGTCATCAATGGAGAAAGAAATCCCTTCCAAGAAAATAGGAGAAACTGTCATCAGAGAACTTCAAAAGTTAGATAAAGTTGCGTATGTCCGCTTTGCATCTGTGTATCGTGAATTCAAAGATTTGGAAGACTTCAGTAAAGAAGTTAAAGAACTAAGATGATTGGAGAGAGGAGGTAACAATGTCAAGCGTAATAAAAGAGGCTAAAAAGAGGGATGGAAGGGTTGTTCCTTTTGATAAAACAAAAATTGCTGAGGCAATATTTAAAGCGGCAAAATCTGTTGGAGGAAAGAAAAAAGATGTTTCGAACAAATTAGCAGACAAGGTCATAGAAATATTGCAGAAGAAATTTGCCCATCGCATTCCTGGCATTGAAAATATTCAGGATGTTGTAGAAAAAGTTTTAATTGAAGAAGGTTGCGCAAAAACAGCAAAGGCATATATACTTTATCGTGATAAACGTGCAAGGATTCGCCAGTTGTTGAAAGTACACAAAGAAATAAGAGGGCAAAGCGGAACAACCGACCTCTCGCTGCTTGTTGCCGCTCCAAGCCGATATGAAATTTCTCCATGGGATAAGTCCAAAATTACACTGGCGCTGGTAAAGGAAGCCAAAGTTCCCCATAATATCGCGGAGAAAATTGCACGCAGCGTTGAAGAAAAAATTATCGCCACAGGACTGAAGAAACTTACTACATCACTGATTCGCGAATTTGTGGATATTGAATTACTTACTCATGGATTCAACAACAGGCTTAAATCACAGCAGGTAATTGGAATGTCAATTTACGACCTTAGAGAACTCATTTATTCCAAGAGTCAGGAGAACTCCAACATATCCGCAAATAATCCTGAGGCAATAAACCTATCAATTGCTGAAAATACTTTAAAACAATACTTGCTGGAGGAAGTCTTTACCGAAGATGTTTCCACTGCACACTTAACTGGTTTAATTCATATTCATGACTTAGGGTACCCGAGAATTTATTGTTCAAGCCATTCTGTAGAATATTTAAAAAAGTACGGATTGGTTCTCGATAACCTTGGAACCTCATCAGCACCTGCAAAACATGCACGCACACTTACAGGACACTTAAATACCTATCTTGCTTCAATGCAGGCATACTATGCTGGAGCGCTTGGAATTGGATTCCTGAATATTTTATATGCTCCGTTCCTTCAAGGGATGTCTTATGAAGAAATGAAACAGGAAGCTCAATATTTACTTTTCAGTGGCTCGCAAAATGCTTTTTCAAGGGGCGGACAAAGCCTATTTTTAGATGCAAATATACATCTTGGAGTACCGGATTATCTTAAAGATGTTACTGCTATCGGAAGCGGAGGAAAATATCTGGACAAGACCTATGGAAAATTTGAAAATGAATCGCAAATGTTTGCCCGGGCTTTGATAGAAGTGTGGAAAGAAGGAGACAGAGATGGACATCCTTTCTCATTTCCAAAGTGCGACCTTCACATTAATGCACAAAGTTTTTCTGACCCAAAGCAATATGAATTATTCAAATTTGCCTGCGAGGCAGCGAGTTATAACGGCAGCCCTTATTTTGTTTTTGACCGTGGAAATGGCGCTACGCTTTCGCAATGTTTTACAGAAAATACTAAAGTTTTAATTAAAAACAGTAATAAGTATGTATACGAAAATATTTCTCAAGTTTATGATTTGATAAAAGGACAGGAAGAAATAGAAGGATTGGAATATTGGAAAGTTCCTCCCAAGGATTATTATCGAACTCTCAGTATTAATAATGATGGGGAAACAAATTTAGTTTATATAAAACAGATGTTAAGACGCAAATATGAAGGGAAAATTTGTAATGTAAAATTAGAAGATGGAACTGAAATCTCTGTTACTCCAGACCATCCATTTTTTGTTCTTAAAAATGGTCTGCTGATCAGAAAAAGAGCTGATGAATTAACAGAAAAAGATTTTGTTCCTATTAATAAAGTTACAAAACCTAAATTAGATGACACTCCAATTACTGAGATAGATTTAATGGGTGAGGCCTGGAAACAAAAAAATGACAAGATAGAAGCTGTTTTTGATGAAAGTTTACATCTAAAAACAAAATATATTAATGAGAAATATCAAATTTCAAAAGATAGAATAAAACATTGGAATTCTGGATGGAAAGAAAAATATAGATACCCCGCATGGCTATTGTATAATGAAGGAATTTATCCCTCCAATGCAAAATTAATTTATCGATATGGGCACACTAAATTTGTCCGTATGCCTTCTAAAATCTACTTATCTCCCCGGATTGGAAGATTTTTAGGTCTATATTTAGCGGAGGGTTATACAAATAAAACTTCTGTCAGTTTTTCCTTATCACGGAAGGAAAAAGAATTAGCAAATTTCATTTCCAGAACAGTAAGAGATGTATTTGGAAGTAACATTTGGTTTGACGATTCTAAGAAATGGGAATCAAGAAAAGTGGTAACTTCTTCCAAGATTCTTGCCTGGTTTATTTCATTATTTATTAAAGGAGGGTCTGCTCGTAATAAAGAATTAACTTCTCTCATGTTTAATGTTACTGAAGAATTTAAAAAATCTTTCATTAAAGGATTCCTGGAAGGAGATGGGTATACCCGACAAGGATCTACTACTGTAGAAGTAACTTTTCACCTCGGTTCTTCTGGTTTGTCCCGGGACATAAAAGCTCTTTTAAGAAATTTAGGAATTAATTCTACGATTAGAAAAGCATTAGCTCCTAATCCACGGAATAGAAAACAAATGTTAGATTCTTATCATGTAAGAATTGCTAATACTGATTTAAAGAAAGTAGGTTGGGGTTTACCCTATAAGGGAGAAAATCCCTCAGATTCACATAGTTTATGGCGACTTCTTCCAGCTAAAGAAATGGGAATTAATTGGGATGAGGCAGGCGGTATTTTAAAATACCAACTCCGTAGAGCATCGAGGAATCATCTCGACTACTTTGAAAAATACTATCCTCAAAATGAGTGGTCAAAAAAGGTAAATAATGGAATGCATTTTTTAAAGGTAAAAGAAGTTAGCCATGCTGATTATGATGGTTATGTTTATGATTTTGAAGTAGATGATGAAAAACACGGTTTTCTTCTGCCAGAAGGAATTTATGGAAGTAATTGTTGCCGGTTGAGAACCAAAGTTAGTAATCCAGAAATGCTCAGACATCCGGAATCAATGCGTTTCTGCGGGTTTCAGAATGTCACCATCAATTTACCTCAGTGTGCTTATCGGGTACCCCGATGCAACATCGGGGTGAGTAAAGAAAATATAAATAAGGTATTTGAAGAAGTTAATACAGCAATGGAATTAGCAATGAAGGCACACCTTGAAAAAAAGAAATTCATTGGCAGGTTGATGTCTGCCCCTGGTACACCATTATGGCAGATTGGAAAGAATGCCTGCGATGGAAAACCATATGTTGACCTCGAAAAAGCTACCTATATTATTGGGATAATCGGATTGAATGAGTGCGTACAATACCTCACCGGTAAACAACTCCACGAAGATGATGAAGCCTTCAATTTCGGAATGAAAATAATTTCTTTTATGTATCTAAAAACTCATGAGTTCCAGAAAAAGTATAAGTTGCACATTGCACTTGAAGAATCTCCTGCTGAATCCGCGGCACGACGGCTTGCAAAAGTAGATTTAAGGGAATTTCCCCAGAGCAAAGAAGTTGTAAAGGGAGACATTAAAAACGATACACATTATTATACAAATTCAATTCACTTTGCCGCAAGCGCTCCAGTAAACTTCATAGACAGAATCATTAAGCAGAGCAAATTTCATCCAATTATTGAAAGTGGAGCAATCATCCATGCGTTTGTAGGAGAATCCAAACCTTCTGCTCAAAGCATAGAGAATCTCGTCAGAAAAACCTGGGAAAATACGCAATGCGCTCAACTGACAATTTCTCCTGAATTCACAATTTGCAATGATTGTGCAAAAATGGACAGAGGCATAAATGGAAAATGCAAATATTGCGGAAGTGAAAACACTTATGGAATAACACGAATCGTCGGTTATTTCTCAAAGGTGAACAACTGGAATAAAAGTAAACTCGCAGAATTAAAAGACCGCCAGAAAGCAGTTCAGCATTATCAATTTGGGTAATGGGGTGGGGGTAATTAATGGACAATCAAACAAACAGTACAATCATGTTAGGCAAACAGAATCCGGCACCTCGAAATAGAACTTTGTTCTTGATAGAACAAGACTACAAGAAATATAGTAATTTCTATACTTTAGAAGAAAAGGTTGATGATATTGCTGAGGTTAAAAACAAAATAATCCTCGGTGATTGCATAAAAGGAATGAGTTGTTTGCCGGACGATTCTATTGATCTGATTTTTGCTGACCCACCTTATTATAAAGTAGATAAAAACTATGGCAATGGAACACTAAAAACAAAAACAAAAAAACAATATGCAGAATGGTCAGAAAAATGGATAAAAGAATCAGCAAGGATTTTAAAGAAAAATGGCTCAATTTATATTTGCTGTGGCTGGGAATCTTCGGGATTGATTCAGGAAATTTTAGAAAAATATTTCATGGTTAAAAATCGAATTACCTGGCGAAGAGAAAAAGGTCGTGGAGCCAGTAAAAATTGGAAAGAAAATATGGAAGACATCTGGTTTGCTGTTAAAAGCAAGGATTATATTTTCAATATTGAAGATGTAAAAATAAAAAAAGAAATTATTGCTCCTTATCGTTACGGAGGAAAAGGCGGACAACCAAAGGGTTGGGTTGAAGTTAACGGTGAGCGATATCGGTACACCCATCCAAGTAATATATGGGTAGATATGGTAGTTCCATTCTGGTCAATGCCAGAAAATACACCCCACCCTACTCAAAAACCAGAAAAACTTTTAGAAAGAATTATTTTGGCAAGCAGCAATGAGGGAAATTTGGTTTTAGACCCCTTCTTAGGTTCTGGCACTACAGCCATTGTAGCAAAAAAACTTGGAAGAAATTATATTGGTTTCGAAGTCAATAAAGATTATATTAGACTTGCTCTCAAAAGATTAGATAAAATTGAAAATTTGCTTATCTAAAGGAGAAAATATTGATGGATATCTACATTCAAATTGAAAAATCGCTTGAAAAGTTTTTATCTGGATATAATTTTGTAATTGATGAAATGGGAACAAGCCCCAGGTCTATAGGCGATAAAGTTCAGGAGGTAATTACCAAAAACTTTCCAGATATTTGCAGAGAAGTATCCAGCCAATTCAAAACAGATTTTACTCGACGGTCATTTGAAGATGTCGCCTTTACTATAGGAGATAAATATTTTGCTTTTGATGTCAAAACAAAAAATGTTGAAGCTGGGTTTCATATGCCAAATATTAAATCAGTAGAACGCCTTATTCACTTCTACGCTTCGCCCAATAACATCTTTATAATAGTAAGTGCAGAATATCAGTTAAATCGTAACAATCAAATAAAACCAATAACTTTTAAACAAATATCTGTTTTTCCTATAGAACAGATTAGCTGGTCTTGTCTACGTTTTGGGAAATTGGGTTATGGTCAACTTCAGATTGACCCAGGAAAATCAATAATGGTTAATCGTGGGCAGACTCGTGGAAAATGGATGAATATTTTCTTTGAGAAACTAATCTTATTTTATAAAGATGAGTTAAAAAAATCAAGAGCAATGCTTGAATGGGCACAAAGATGTAAGGATCTTTGGGAGAATGGCAAAATAGATGAAATTTCAAGATTAGGGAAGTACATTAGAGAATCTAATTTAGAATATAGAACACCGGAGGAGTAAATTATGGTTGTAAAGATTTTTGGTAAGGATTCCTGCGATGTCTGCAAGTCAATGCAGGAGAAGTTCAAGATATTTCTGGAGCACTGGAACATTGCAGGCAGAGTTGAGGTTAAATATCACAGTATAGATACTGTGGATGGACTCGCTGAAGCTGCACTTCAGGATGCAACAAATGTCCCGGCAATTATCATTGAGAAAGGCGGGCAGGAACTAATCCGATGGCAAGGTCGGGCAGTTGAATCAAAAGAATTTAAACCTCACTTCGAATCTTTAATAAAAGAAGGAAGTCTTAATCTTAATAAGTAAGGTGAAGATGTGAAATTGAAAACTTTTCCAGGTGGAGTACATCCACCCCAATATAAGGATTTAACAAAAGGAAAACCCATAGAGGACATGCCTGTTCCCATAAAGGTAATTATTCCCCTGCAGCAGCACACAGGTGCGCCCTGCGAACCACTGGTTAAAGTCGGGGATGAAGTTAAAGAAGGTCAAAAAATCGGAGAAAGTAAAGCATTTGTTTCTGCACCGGTCCATACAAGCATTTCTGGAAAGGTTACAGCAATTGAACCCCGTCCACACCCCGCATCAGCGAAGGATGTAATGGCAATAGTCATAGAGAAGAATCCTGAGTCCGCAGAGGTATCCGCACGACCCCCGATGTTACATCTGGGTACTCCGAGCCTGCAAACAGAAAGCTGGAAAGAATTAACACCCAAACAGATTAAGGAAAAGATAAGAGAATCGGGAATTGTCGGGCTGGGTGGAGCGGCATTTCCAACCCATGTGAAATTGTCTCCTGCGCCGGATAAAAAAATTGATACAGTAATACTTAACGGCGTTGAATGCGAGCCCTACCTCACCAATGACCATCGCCTGATGCTTGAAAAAACCAGCCAGATACTCGAAGGATTGAATATAATTTTAAAGGTTTTAGGTGTTAATCGGGCATCCATTGGTATTGAATCTAACAAGCAGGATGCCATAAAGGTAATGGAAAACGCAGAACATAGCTATGAAGTTGGTGGGAGGGACGCTTTACACGGTATTTCCATAGAAGTTGTGCCGCTAAAAGTAAAATATCCACAGGGCGCAGAAAAACAGTTAATTAAAGCGATATTGAACCGTGAAGTACCCAGTGCAGGTTTACCGTTTGATGTAGGGGTAATTGTACAAAATGTCGGGACTGCTCTCGCTATTTATGAAGCGGTTGTGACAGATAAACCTTTGATTGAAAGAGTTGTTACAGTTACCGGCAACGGAATAAAAGAACCTAAAAATCTGCGTGTCCGGATTGGCACTCCATTTTCACAGGTTATTGAATATTGCAGCGGATTTGTAAACGGCGTCTCAAAAGTAATTATGGGTGGCCCGATGATGGGACTTGCGCAATATACTCTGGATGTGCCTGTGGTTAAAGGAACCAGCGGCATTCTCGTATTAAAAGATATAAAGGAAGAATCAGAGGGTCCCTGTATAAAATGCGGCAGGTGCGTAGAGAGCTGCCCGATGTCCCTTATGCCAAATCGCATTGGAGATTACGCTGAAACAGATAATTTTGACCTGTGCAAGGAATATGGAGTTTTTGATTGCATGGAATGCGGGGCATGTGCTTATGTCTGTGCTTCAAGACGTCCTTTAATCCATTTGATCAAGTACGCAAAGTCACGGTTAGCCGCTAAAAAGTAGCAGTCGAGCTTGCTCGACAAACTACACAATGAGGAAAAATGGAAAATAAGTTTATAGTTTCATCTTCTCCGCACATAAGAATTGATGAAGATACATCTAGGATTATGCGTGCGGTAAACATCAGTTTACTGCCCACATTGATTGCTTCCATTTATATCTTTGGTTGGAGGAGCCTGCTTGTGGCAATAGTAAGTGTGTTCTCCTGCATAATTACTGAGGCAATCAGCCAGAAACTACTGGGCAAAAAAATAACCATAAAAGACAGTAGTGCTGCTGTCACTGGCCTACTTTTAGCCTTCACCCTTCCACCCGGGATACCTCTATGGATTGTGGTAATCGGTGCAATCCTTGCTATATTCCTTGTGAAACAACTCTTTGGTGGACTGGGCTATAATATTTTTAATCCAGCCCTGGCTGCAAGGGCAATTCTTCTCTGTTCCTGGCCCACACATATGACAACCTGGCTCGCACCGGTATGCTCCTGGAGGTTGGTGGATACAGTAACATCAGCATCTCCCCTGGGTATAATAAAAATCAAACTTGGCGAATTACTTCCATCTTATTCAGAATTGTTCCTGGGTATTGTGCCGGGTTCAATCGGGGAAACCTGTAAACTTACACTTCTTATAGGAGCAGCCATCCTTTTGATTAAAAAGATTATTGATTGGCGAACACCTGTATCATTTATCGCAGTGGTTGGCATACTTTCACTTTACTTTGGCAGGAATCCCATTTTTGAAATACTCTCAGGTGGTTTAATCCTGGGTGCATTTTTTATGGCAACAGATATGGTTACAGCGCCAACTACAAAAAAGGGAAAGTTAATTTTCGGCGCGGGATGTGGAGCAATCACTTCTTTAATAAGAGTTTACGGTGGATTTCCTGAGGGAGTCTGTTACTCAATTTTGTTTATGAATTGTCTAACCCCTCTGATAGATAAATATACCAGACCAAGGAGGTTTGGACAAAAATGAAAGATGAAAACAGATTTATAGGAACTTTGAAATCTATGTCGCTTCTTATAATCATCTGTGTAGTTAGTGCAGCAGGTTTAAGTGTTGTTTATGATAAAACCAGAGTGAAGATAGGTCAGCAGGTAATTAATGAAAGAATGGAATCACTTAAAGAAGTACTTCCTGGTGCGACGGAATTCAAAGAATTCATTCAAGAGAAAAAGTGGGCTGGATACAAGAATGGCAAATTCCTGGGCAATGTGATTATGGTTAGTGCAAAAGGTTATGCAGGAAATGCAGAGATTCTGGTGGGAACAGATATAAAAAACAGTATTACCAACATTAAAATTCTCAGGCATAGTGAAACCCCGGGTCTTGGCGCAAAAATATCAGAAAATAAATTTACCTCGCAATTCACCGGAAAGAAAAAATCTGAAATGTGGCTTAAAAAGGATAACTCTGATGGAAAAATTGATGCTATTACAGCCGCTACTATTTCCTCCCGCGCTGTAACAAATGCCATAAGGAATGCGCTATCTGAAACTGACATTTTATCTGAATCTAAAAAGGAAAGAAAATGAAAATATGGTTGAGTTTTACAAAAGGGATTCTTAAAGAAAACCCTGTGCTTGTATTGATGATCGGGCTATGCCCTGCCCTTGCAGTTTCTTCCACAGTTCGGGATGCCTTCGGAATGGGAATTGCTGCGACATTCGTTTTAGTCTGTTCAAATATTGTAATATCCCTGCTGCG
>MNUO01000035.1 GCA_001871015.1 Candidatus Desantisbacteria bacterium CG1_02_38_46 | reverse complement strand
GAAATTAGCAATTGTGACTCCTTCACGTAATATTAATGCCGGCGATATTTCTGATTCTATCTGCGTGCGGGCATGGACAATAAATAATATTAAGGCTTCCTCATATAATGGCACCTGCACATTCTCTACTTCTTCTGCTACTGGTAAGTTTGCTTCAAGTATTTCTCCTGAAACCTGGACTTCAACAATTGTTTTACAAATGGTGCAGGGAGAAACCTATGTTTATTACCAGGATACCAAATCTGGTTCACCTACTATCGCAGTTACTTCCGGAACTCTGGAAAATACAAGTCAAATCGAATCTGTTTCTCCTGGTCCTTTTAATAAAAATTCCTCTTATATTATCTTCACTCCTTATACTATTAAAGCTGATAGCACATCTACCTGTACAGCAGTAGTCACTGTATGTGACACCTATGGGAATCCTATTACCAATAAATTGGTATCGCTACAAACTGCCAGAGGAAATCAGGATACAATCACCATTATTACCAATATCACTGATGCAAACGGAAATTGCACATTTATGATTATCTCCTCTTATGTCGGTCAAAATACCGTCACTGCAGTTGTTTCCACTTATCCCAATGACACTATCACCCGCGGAGTAAATAAGCAAGACGCAAAATTAATTGTACATTTAGATTTTGATGTAAATGATTTTTCAGGTAACGGAAATACAGGAACTATCTATGGCAATCCTGAATGGATTGAAGGTAAGTATGGGTATTGTTTGAAGTTTGACGGAAGTGATTATGTCTGGTATGAGGATAACCCCAGTTTAGATATTACTAATCAACTTACAGTAGAAGCATGGGTAAAGCCTTTATCATCAAGCTCAAACCAGGGAATTGTAAACAAAGGATATGATTATAATGCCAAAAAAGGATGGAGGTTGTTTCAATATGATAATAATAAGTATCTTTTCCAGTTGGGAAGTGGAAGTTCTCTTGGTGGATTATATTCTGATTCACTTATACAAACAAATACATGGCAGCATGTAGTAGGAGTCTGGGATGGAAAAACAATAAAAATTGCTTTTAATGGGGTATTCCAATCTTCCACTGCTTCTTTTAGTGGTCCAATCGTTTATACTACTGATAAATGTAAAATAGGCGCCTTTTGGAGTTGGTATTTTAATGGTTTAGTTGATGAAGTTAAAATCTACAATCGTGCTTTAACTGAAGATGAGATTAAGGCAAGTTATCAGGGAAAGGCAAATATTTATTTCACTGCCTATAAATTAAATATTGCCTCTTCTCCTTTCAGTGTCCGAGCAGGAAAGGAAGTACCTCTTACTATTACGCTTGGAGGTGCGGCAGGTGGAGCTGATTCTTCATTTAATGACACTTGCTTAATTCAATCTTCTTCTGATAGTGGACAATTCTCTGCTGATGGTTCTTCCTGGAATGGAACCAATACAATAATAGTTAAATTAGTAAGTGGAGAAACACAAGTTTATTATCGTGACTTAAGACTTGGAACACCAACTCTTACTGTTTCAAGAGGTAGTGAATATGAGTCATCTACTCAAATAAATACAATCACTGCTGGCAGAATTGAATTTATCTCTCCTCAATTCACAATTCATTCTAATGAAACAGCTTCTATTAGAATTATTGCTTCTGATTATGCTGGAAATACTGATACTAACTGGAGTGAAACAGTCCAGCTCTCTTCTAATTCTCAAAGATGCAAATTTTCTACTGATAATATAAATTACAACAGTCCAACCATTGTTCTAAATATGACAGGAGGAGAAACTACATTCTATTGCAAGAATACAAAAGGTGGTTCCTGGACAATCAGTGCTTCTTCCTATGATTATACAGCAACAATTGATTCACAAACTCCAATTACAGGCTCCCAGGCAAATACAATTACTCAACCAGTCCTTACTGTTACTAAATACCATCAGAAAAAGAATACTTCTTATAACACATCTTCTATTGCTGCTACCACAGGTGAAACAATTGCTTATAAACTTACAATTACCAATATTGGCACAGACACAGCAACAAATCTAATTATTACTGATACACATTGCTTTGATACTTCTGTTAACAGGGCTATTTCATTTACAGGCTGGGATACTTCTACCGCCCAGTGGGCACCAGATTCTTACACCTATACACCAGATACCACTTCTAACTGGCAGGAATGGGGTTCAGAACCGCCAAAGCCAAGTGATAATGTCAAAGGATTAAGATGGAAGATTAATTCCCTCGGTCCAAATCAAACAAAATATATTTATTTTGAGGTGAAGGTGTCAGGTCTTGAGTAGTGAGTTTGCAAAAATGAATTCACAATTTAAGACCTAACACCTGCCTCCTGAAAAAATGGCTTTAAAGAAGGAAGTAAAAAAATGAAGAAATGGATAATTTTGGGAATGGCATTCGGCATAATGGGAGGCTTACTGGGGTCAATAGAGGTAGCTGGTACAAAAGAAAAAGACCTTGTTGCCTACTGGAATTTTGACGAAGGTGAAGCAGAAGAAGTGAAGGACCTTTCAGGAAATGGAAATGATGGAACTATTAATGGAGATGCGGAATGGGTTAAGCAGAAAAAAGGTTATGCTCTTAAATTTAATGGGGAAGATGCTTATGTTGATTGCGGGAGCGATGACATCTTAAATATCGCAGATGCCATTACAATTGAGTGCTGGGTGAAAAGAACGGGAGATGGAAAGGGATGGGATGGCATTGTTTCAAAGGGTGGTGGCAGTTCCGGATATCAACTTTTTTATCATCAACCCTCACAAAACATCGTTTTTTACCTTAACACTGATATTACCGGATACGGCAGTATAACGGGAAAAAACATTCCCGTTAACGAATGGATGCACGTTGCTGCTACTTATGATTCCAATGAAAAAACTATAAAATTGTATCAAAACGGAGTAATGACTGCAAGTAAATTATATGAAGGCCAAATCACTAATTTTGCCGATAATTTTTATATAGGACGCAGCACTGGCTTTAATTATTTCTGCGGTTTTATTGATGAAGTAAGAATTTACAATCGCGCATTGACTGAAGAAGAAATAAAGAAACACTTCGAAGAACAGTGTACCAACCTTTTAGGTTCGCAGGAAATTGAAAAAATCAAAATGAGGTCCCCTGTTTTTCAAAAGGAGGCGATAGGAAAAATGGCAAAAGAAAATATAAAGAGTTCTTTAAAAGAAGGTAAATTTTATTCTTTGATTGTTGCTCCAAAGCAATTAGAAGAACTGGCAAATTTCATTCAGAAGAAAATACAGGAATATACAGGTGTAAATTTAGAAATAAAACTTGATTCCCTGGTAACTGAGGAAGATTTAAAAAAGTCCAACATTATCCTTCTGGGAAATTTAGACTCCGGTAAACTTGCACAAAGACTCTACCACCACTATTATATTTATTGCGATGCTTATTTTCCCGGAGGCAATGGTTATGAGATAAGAACAATCTACAATCCCTTTGGATACGGTAAAAACATTGTCTTTATTGGAGCAAGCGAAAAAGAAGGTTTTAATCTTGCAGTAGACAAATTTTTATCCTTACTTAAGCCAGGAAAAGACTTTATTATTGAACCAGCAATTATTGTAAAAAGTAGTCTTGCAGGTGTTCCATCCCTTTCTAAGGAACAGGAGAAACAATACTTAGAAGACGCAAAGAAATTCAGGGAAGGAGATACTTTTTATCGTGGATGGGGAATGACCAGAAATTGTGCAAATATAGCTATAGGATTTGCAAGAAATTATTATCTTTCAGGAGACCCACGCTGGGCAAATTTAGCCAAAGAAAGAATGCTTGCCCATGCTGTATCTATAAGAGACCCTAAAATGGAAGCACTTTTTACTTTTGAAATGTGGGTACTCCTCATTGCCTGGGACCAGATAGAAGAATGCCCTGTAATTACTGACGAAGAAAGAGAAGAAGTGGTTCAATATTTTATTGACTATGCTAAAGCTACAGTCAATTGTTGGAAAATGTCAGGACCTAAACATAGAGAAAAAAACAATATTTATGAAATTCCACATAACCATGAAAGTTTTTCTTCTTTAGGTCTATATTTTGTATCTGAATATCTTCTTAAATATTATCCTTTTGTCAACGAAGCAGAATACTGGATGAAGTTAGCACAGAGGTGTTTCCGCGGTCAATTTAAATCTTTCAAACCCCAGGAAGATTCTGCCGGTTATCAATGGCTTGTTCCATTTCATACAATGGTCTATGCTTTAAACAGCGGGGAAACAGAATTTTTTGAAAATGGCAATGCTAAGAAAATCGCTGAATTGGGAATAATGTGCACTGATAATTTCGGCTGGGAACCTCGGTTTGGGGACTGCGGTCATGGTTTCTTTAGTGATGTAGGGCTTCTGAGAATATTAAGAATGGCTTCATGGTATTATAATGATGGAAGATTGGCATGGATGGCTGAGAAGATTGAAAAGAAAACTTCTAAGCATCTACATAATTATCACTCTTCTCTTGCCAGTTCTGTCATACCAGAAGATTTCATTGGAGTTAAGGTTTGTCCTTTAGATAAAGGAGTTTATGAGTTTTTCAGTACTAAGTTCCCAGATGCAAAATTTAACCTTCCATATGAAAATACTTTTGATAAAATTACTTTTCGCAATGGATTTAATCCTGAGGATGAATATCTTCTTCTTGATGGTTTTTCTTCAGGAGGACATAAACACCTTGATGGAAATTCTATTATCAGATTTGCCAAAAACAAAAGAGTGTTCCTCGACGAAGGTGATTATATTCTCAGCGCTCCAAAGCATCACAATACAATGATTATTATAAGAGACGGGGAAGATGAGCTTATTCCTGCTGTGTGCGGACTGGGATATTTAGCTGATTTTCCTCTAACAGGTTTTGCCCAGACTTATCTTAAGGATTATAATAAGGTAGATTGGTACAGGAATATTATATGGAATAAAGGAGAATATTTCCTTTTCATTGACCAGGTCAAAGCAAATACTCCTGCAGATTATCTCTTTCGCACTTTCTGGCGCACTGCTGGAGAGATACATCTTACCAACAAAAGATTTATTGCTAACCAGAAGGGCGGTACACTCAGTGGTTTAATTTTGGTAAAAGAAGATAAGGGGGCAAGCGGAAACAAAGTAATAGAATTTGATAGCCATGATTCCTGCCTCTCATTTGATATCTATTTAGAAAAAGGGAATTATGAAGTAAGCATTTTTGCCTATGGGACTGACGGTTCTCATGATTCCCTGTGGGTAGATATGGATGGAAAACGTCTGGATGCTTTTCATATTCCACTTAGTAGGATTGGTCCAAGCGGATTGGAATGGGGAGGAAGAGGAGGTCCTTTACTTCTTAAACTCGATAATTCAAAAATTTATAACTTCTTTATTACTTTAAGAGAAGGGCCTGGAGTAGTAATGGACAGAATTGAATTCATAAATAAGGAAACAAAGAACAAGATTGTTGTTGAAGCAGAAAATATGAACTTTTCCTCTGTAAAGAGAGAATCAGGAGAATTATTAAACGTTGTTCAGGCAGGTGATGCACAATTGAATGTAAAAGAAGAAGAGGGACCTGGCTGGGGGAGTTATACTTATGCTGACCCAATCTGGAAAATTCTCTACCAGGATAAGAATATTAAATTAAAGAAAGATGAAGATTACGCTTTTCTTAACCTTCTCTATGCTACTCCTGAAACTAAAGGTTGCACCTATACAGTGTCAAAGATTGCTCCTACTGTCGTAAGAATAAGAGGAGAAAAAGAAACAGAAACATATACTTCTTTTGCAGGAATATGTGAAAAAGAGTTCTCTTCTCCTGTATTTTCTCTTGAAGCAAAGATGTTCCATCTGACTAAAGACATATTCAGCATTGTTCAGGGAATCTCTTTAAGCATAGGAAAAAAACTCTTTGAATCTGATTATCCTTTATCCCTTGAAATTGACTTAGCTAAAGGAAAGGCAAAGATTATAAATGAGAATAATAACGAAGTAAAGATTACGTTCCCCCTTCCTTTGAAGCAAGTCTTGATTTCTCCATCTTCCAGGATAGAAGAAGGAAAAGATGGAATTTCTCTTACTCTTTCTAAGGGAACTTATGAGCTCTCGTTTTCTCTTGACTCTTCAATATTAAATGAAATAAACTCAAGTTTACAGAAACAAAAAATTGTCTCTGAAGAAACCGTGGAAGAAGCTAAAAAAGAAAGACCAACAAAGAATATGAAATTACTTGCCCGGGCTAAAGCAGATAAATCTATTACTTCACTTTGTGTTTATGACCTGGACGGAGACGGGAAAAAAGAGATTGCTGTTGGCTCTGAAGACAGAAATGTCTACGTATTTAACGAAAAGGCAGAAAAGCTGTGGTCTTATTCTACCAAAGGAAGAATCAATTCTATTGCAACTGATGACCTTGACAATGACGGAAAAGCAGAAGTGCTTATTGGTTCAGAAGACGAAAACCTCTACGTCCTTGACGAAAAAGGTAATTTAAAATGGAAATATCAATTCTCCAGATGGGGTGGTTACAAAGCAGGAGTAAAAGTAGTCTTAGTTTCAGATTTAGATAACGACGGAGAAAAAGAAGTAATCTGCGGATTGGGTAACTGGCATTATTTTTGTCTGGATAGCAAGGGCAAGTTAAAATGGAAGAAATATGTTTATGCTCACCCGGCAACCACTGGTTTTATCAGTGACGTAAATGGTGATGGAAAAAAAGAATTAATTGCAGCTAATCAGTATTATCAGTGCCACCTTCTTGATTCCAGAGGTGAAAAAATATGGACATTTGGCTCCCCTACCCCGCATTTTAACTTAGTCTGTGCTTATGACCTGGATAATGACGGTAAAGAGGAAGTCTTTGTCTGCACTGATAACGGCACCCTGAATTGCCTGGATTCTAAAGGAAAATTAAAATGGAATATCAGCTGTGGGGACAGAATCACCTCCATTATTCCTCTTGATGTCAATAAAGACGGTTTTAAGGAAATAATTGTCTCTTCAGCAAGTAATTTTGTTTATATTCTTGATAAAGATGGCGGAAAAATATTTTTGAAGAGCTTTGACGCTCCTATCAACTCTTCGTCTCTTATTTCACCAAAAGAGCCAAAAGTAGGCTCTCTGGAAGAGCCAAAGTTAGTATTGGGAAAGGGAGATGGAGAAGTTGCCATATATTCCTTAAAAGGAGAGGAAATCGGAACATATCCTGTTCCTTCAGGAGTTAATGTAATTAATGTAGAAGACTTAAACAAAGATGGTAAAGAAGAAATAGTCGCTGGTTGTAAAGATGGTGGCGTATATATATTTTCTCAAATTTGAAATAATAGGTAAAGATACCGCTTCTGAAAATTATTTTATGGGCACTGTTTCTCTTGCTCTTAAACAAACAGAAGAAAAGAAAGAAGAATTAGAAGAAGAAAAACTGGGCATAAAAGCTCATGCAATAGAAGAAAAAGACCTTATCGGTACAAAGATACAGGATGAGTTTGGTCTCAAACAGGTACTTTTTAACACAAGCGAAAAGGATGCTCCCCTATCCTACCAGGAACACTCTTTCTCAGGAAAGAATTCATATATTTTTCTTTCATTAAAAAATGAAATAGAAAAATATGTTCTCTTTAAAGGAAACCTGTTAAAATACAAAGATAAAGTTCTTTTCTCATCCAGAAACATTTGTTCCGTTTCGCTTGGCTGGGAGAAATTAGGGACGGGTTCTAATTTTTGAGTCCGTTCCCGTGTCCTTGTGCAAAATTAGAACCCGTCCCTAATTTCACTAAGGAGGAGAGGTGTTTTTTTCTGTAAAAAAGTCATGGGAAAAGTATGAGGAAAGTTTGAATTATCTTGCTGGTGGCAGTTCAACAAATTCAAAAGCACCGAGGTTTAAAAATGAAGAACCAGCATTGATTGTCAGGGGAAAGGGATGTAGAATCTGGGATGTGGATGGCAATGAATATATTGATTTTCGCAATTCTTGGGAGCGTATACAAAATTGGTTGCTGATAGCTCATTCTGACCCCATTTAAATCTTTCAGAATTTAGAGTTAATAATAAAGAGAGATTTGAAAATTAGCAGTAGTATTGTGGATACTGTGGGTAACCAGAAGGGTTATCCAAGCGATGTGGAAACTGTGTGATAACCACCACACTTTCACGCTTTCATTGTGTTATCCATAGTTTCCACAGAGCGTCAGTATCCACAATTGGAAATTATAATTTCCAACAATTAAGATCTTTGAGAAAAGCGTACCCAGTTAAGATGAGAAGTATCAACCCCCGCAAGCTCTAATGGCGATTTTCCATTATTTCCTGGTATTCTGGAACAAGTAAATTTGTGAAACCGATAGTGCATAATTAAAAGGCTGATGGAATTAAAAGCAGTATGGAATTTTTCAAACCCGGCAACCTTTTTGAATTTTTGATTGAGTTGCTTAATTACATTCTCAATAATATTGTTATCAGGTCTTAAGTTAGAATCCTGGAAATGCTTAATAAGATGTGGAAATCTTAACCGTAGAATATTCATTCTCTTAAGGAGTTTTGCCCGTCTTAGTTCTTCCTGGTGGCGTTCTAAATAAGCTAAAGCCCGCTGGGCTGTTTCCAGAGTCTTGCACTGGCAGATAATCTTTGTAACGAAAAGGAATCGGTTTGCCCAGAATTTATCACCACCACTGTAATGATATTTTACATATCGTTCTGTTGCCTTTAAGGCGTGATAAGTACAGAACTGATGTGGTATCTTCGGTAGCAGCCGTTGACTTACACCAAAGAATTCAGGAAGAAGATCACTAATTATGCCCTTGAATTGTCGGTGCACTGCCCGATAACTGGCTTCAGAGTCATAGTAAAGATTACAGATTTTAACCTTGAAGGAAAAGTTTATCTTCCCTTTATTATTTCGGGATGGCTTAAAAGGCCTCTGGCAATCTTTACAGAACCAACGCTGATAGAAGTAACATTTAGAACCTTGAGTAGTCCTTCTTTTTCTAGACCGTTTTTCCGCATAATAGACCTCCTTAGTGGTTCTCTTCATAAGTAATGTTATGTATTATTCTTGACTTTTGGCTGAAGTTGTGGTATAATATCTCCTATCTTATAAGGAAGGGGGATATTATGCCGAGAAAAAGCCCATTTAAAATTATTCTGACCAAAGAAGAAAGGAACTGTTTGACATCTTTGACCAGAAAATATACAGCACCTTACAAAAATGTAGTTAGAGCAAAAATAATTCTTCTAGCCGCAGAAGGTATAGAGAATAAAGAAA
>MNUO01000112.1:2929-11995 GCA_001871015.1 Candidatus Desantisbacteria bacterium CG1_02_38_46 | reverse complement strand
TTTTGTTCGCTCTTTGGAACAAACCATTTTATAAAATTATAACTGATTCCTAAAGGCTCAACCTTTATCCCCTTGAATCTTCCATGTATTGCAGGAAGTGCATCCCTTACATAGAGAAAACAATAGGGTTGCTCTTCAGCCAGAATTTCATGGAAACGATGGTATATTTTCTTTCTTTTTTCAGGAGCAAAAATCCTGCGCCCTTCTTCTAAAAGTCTATCCACTTCTTTGTTCTTGTAGGAAATGAAGTTATAGCCTTTTTTAATCTGGCTCGAGTGCCAGATGGAAAATTGGTCAGGATCCAATGAGAGACTCCAGCCCAGTACAACTGCATCAAATTTCTTTTTATCCACATATTCGTGAACAAATGTGCTCCACTCTAAAATTCTTATCTTCACCTTTATTCCAATCTTGCTTAACTTCTCCTGGATAATTGTGGCACACAACTCCCTTTCCTTGTTTCCCTGATTTGTAATAATAGTAAATTCAAATGGCATACTTTCCTTCTCAAGGATACCGTCACCATCCTTATCTTTCCATCCAGCCGATTCTAATAGACGTCTTGCTTTATCCAAATCATAGGTATAGTCCTTCAGCTTGGAATTGTATGCCCAGAATGTGGGAGGATATGGCCCTGTTATTGGTCTGCCAAATCCCTGCAGCACTGTTTCAACTATTTCCTTTTTGTTAATCGCGCAGGAAATAGCCTGCCTTACTTTTTTATCCTGGAAAAGTGGACTCAGCAAATTAAACCCCAGGTATGTATATGAATTTAGAGCCGGGTGACGGTATAAATTAACTCCATATTTTGCAGGAAGTGTTTCACTTTCCTTAACATACTGGTCTGAAGCCAAACCCATTGAGTCAATGGTGCCTTTCAACAATTCTGAGAACTGAACGCTTAAGTCCGGAATTATACGATAAACATATCTATCAATGGACGGTCTTCCCTCAAAATAATTCGGGTTTGATTCAAGGACAATTTTTTCCATTGTGCTCCATTTCTTGAAAATATACGGACCGGTTCCAATTGGATGCCTGTTAAATAGAGATTTGTTAAAATCTCCATTTTCTAAAATATGTCTTGGGATAATTCCCATACCCCAGCTTTCTAATGCAGGTGCAAATGGTTCTTTATAGAATACGCGCACTGTCCAGCTATCAGGAGTTTCTATTTTTTTCACTTTTTCGAAATCGCTAAAATATGGAGTTTTAACTTTGGGGTCAATCAGCCTTTCATAAGTAAATCGAACATCAGAGCTGGTAAAGTCCTCTCCGTCATGCCACTTGACTCCTTTCCTTAGATGGAAAGTAATTATAAGCCCGTCTGATGAAACTTCCCAGGATTGTGCGAGGTCCCCTACAAGTTTTATATTCCTGTCATATTTGACCAATCCATTGAATACCAGGGCATTTATGTCGCCGGATGCGCTGTCAGTGGCGAGTACCGGATTCAAACGAGAAGCATCGCCAATGGATGCTTCAATTATCGTATCGCCACAGGCAGGAACTCCCCCTTCTTCACTTATTTTCTCTGATTTCTTCGCACAGCCTGCCAGTAAACTAAACACCAGAACTATCGTTAAAATCCTTTTCATTCTATCTCCCGCTGTTTAGAAATAACAAGTAGCACCCGTTCCACCTCGCAGGTAGAATAAGTTTCAAATTCTCACTTTTCAGGACAAGAGCATTGAGTATTGCGTCCCTTTCATGCGAATACTAATCGTCCTTTTGGTTCAGGGATTGGACGTCCTAATTCTTCGGCGGTTTCGATCCACTCCTGGATTATTGTCTCTACATTATTCAGGGCTTGCTGATAGGTTTTTCCATCAGCAATACAGCCAGGCAATTCCGGCACCTCTGCAATAAATGCCTTATCCTCATTGCTCCAATAAATAATTACTTCATATCGACCCATTTTAACCCCCTAAAAAGTTTTCTATGCTGGGTCATAATTTTCTCTCTACAATCTAATTGTCTAATTTTCCGTATTTACGGTGCCGTCTCCCCTCCTGGTGCTGTAACGGGCGATACCGGAACTTGAGGGACTGGTGCAATTCTAATCCCGCGAGAATACATAACAGAAAGAATCAGAGCCGTAGCCACAAAAACTATGGCTGCCCCAATGGTAACCTTGACGATGAAACCTCCTGCGCCTGCACCTCCAAATAGAGAACGTTCAGCGCCACCTCCAAAAATCTCACCAAGCCCTCCCTTTCCAGTCTGAAGTAAAACAGCCAATATTAATACTATACATGCGAGCACGAAAAGTATTAAAAGAAAAGTAAACATTTTTTTCTCCTCCTTTTCCTTTTTTTGTAGTGGCAGAGTTTACTCTGCAAAGTGTTACAATATATTAACTTTTAAAATGAAAACAAACTGCATCGTATTCTGGTGGCTCCACGCCAAATTCTCTTTTAGCCACTTGAAAATCTTTCTCAGCCTTGCTTATCCATTCTTTCGTTAGATCTTTCATAAAGATGCTCCTTCTTCAAGAACGCTTTTAATGAAAAAGTCTCCCTCTTTAATCCTTCTTTCTATTGATTCAGGAGTTCTTACAATAATATCAATAGGATAAGTTACACCAAATGTCTCATCCAGAAACAAACGGATTAGAGAAGCTTGTTTATAGGGTTTGAGGTTTGTATTCATAACTATCAAGAGGTCAATGTCACTTCCTTGTGGCTCAAATTTCTCTCTAATTTTTTGGACTAATAATTGTATTTGTGGACCATCTGTAGTTTTTGTCATAACATCCTCCTCTCTTTTTTTTGTTTATGTCTGCAGAGTATCGTACCTGAGGCATACCCGTCAGAGCTTTAGTGGCGGGAACTCTGCACTTCCAGAGTGCCACTTCCAGAGTGCCTACAGTCGGCTACTTTCGGCCACTATATTTACTGTGCGATAAATCTCACCCGCTACAAAGCAGAGTAAACTCTGCCACTACAGATGTCGAGTAAACTCTGCCACTACAGATGTCGAGTAAACTCTGCCACTACAGATGTCGAGTAAACTCGACCACTACATTTGAATTTCAAATTTCCAGCTACATAGAATATTATATAGAACTATATAAAAAAGTCAAGTGAGGATTAACATTGCATCGCCAAAACTTAGAAATCGATAGCACTTATCAATTGCTTCCTGATAAATCTTAAAAATTAGTTCCATGCCCGCAAACGCACACACAAGTACGAGTGGAGTTGAATGCGGAAGATGAAAATTGGTTATCAATGCGTCAATTGTCTTAAATTTATATCCGGGATAAATATATAAATCTGTCCATCTGCTGCCACCATTAAATCCTGGAATATTAACTGCTGATTCAAGTGCACGCACTGTTGAAGTGCCAACCGCTATTACCCTGCGGTCCGATTTACGCGCAGACATAACTTCCTGAAATGTATTGCTGCTGATTTCAAAATACTCACCCTCCATTTTATGCATTGAAATGTCATTCAATCTTATAGGACGAAAAGAACCGGGTCCAACATGCAGTGTAATTGTAAAAACCTCAACTCCCTTTTTAATTATCTCCTGCATTATTTCATCTGAAAAATGTAATCCAGCAGTAGGCGCTGCAATCGCACCATCCTTGCTTGCATAAATAGTCTGGTATCTAATTTTATCTCTTTGGGTAGGAGGTCCTGTCCGTTTAATATAATGAGGTAAAGGTACTTCGCCAATCTCTTCTAAAATTTTCTTAAAATCACCATTGGTAACAAACTCAATCAATCGTCCTCTACCAGGAGTTATTTCTTTTATAACCCCTGCAAGACTACTTCCAAACTGGATAACATCTCCTGCTTTTACCTTTTTCCCGGGTCGAACAAAAACATCCCAGAGATTTATTCCCCTCTGGCAAACCAGAAGTATCTCAACCTTGCCGTCCCCCTTTTTAATTCCCTTAAGCCTTGCAGGAATTACCCTGGTATCATTGACAACTAAAATATCCCCGCTTTTTAAATAGTCAATCAGATTTTTGAAATAACAATGGTCCCATTTTTTTTCTTTGCAAAACACAACCATTAATCGAGAATCTTCTCTTTTGTCTGCTGGTTCCTGTGCAATCAATTCTTTTGGAAGATTGTATTCAAAATCTGCTATATTCATCTTTCTAATTTCTTGATTTCAGTGCCGGGATAATAGAATTTTAAAATTTCACGATAATTGTAGCCAAGAAGCGCCATACCCCTTGCCCCCCACTGGCACATTCCTACTCCATGACCCCATCCCCTGCCTTTAAAAATAATTTCTCCTCTATTCCTCTGATGAATCGTGAAAAGTGTAGATGGTAAATCATTATAACCAAGAAATCGGCGAAAATCCGTTCCGCTGATATGCAATCTTCCTTTCTGGTGTCTGATTTCTAAATTTAATACCCTGTCTGTGCTGCTTTTCTCTTTAACCCGAATTTCTATTATACCTGTCAGGTCAATTCCATTTTTCTTTAAAATACTCTGGATTTGATTAAAACTGAATTTCTTCTCCCAATAATAATGTGGGCTCTCCTTGCAAAAGGGGCACCTCGTTCTATGTAAATATGAACGCTGGATTCCCCATACGTTAAGGACATCCTCGGTATAACCTCCGCAACAAGCGTGGTAAAATCCTTCTATTATATTACCTTCATAATCTATATATTCACCCCTTGTTTCATCTACCAGTGCATCTGCAACGGTATCCTCACCACTGCATCCTCCGTACACCTGAGAGAGCACGCTGGATTCTAAATAAAAATCTCCGTTTTTTTTATTTCGCATCTGGAACAGAGCATAAGTCCGCGCAGCAACTATATGTGCTTTCACAGCATCTTCGGGCCACCGCGGTGAAATTTCATATTTAATTGTACCCCTTATGTAATCCTCAATGTCAAGAATGTTTATAACATCAAGAGAAAAATTTTCACTCTTTATAAGCAGAGCTCCTCGATATTCCCTTTTATTTAACGATATTTTATTCTTGGCTATCTCAGGTTTAATTATAATTTCGCAAGGGAAAAAATCCGCTAATGGCGGGGTATCTCCTTCAAATGCGACCATCTTTATCCCTGAAGCATCGGGTTTAAAAGAATAAGTTGCCCGATTTACCGCAAAGGTAATGCTGTCCCCGGTCTTATTATTTATTAAATAAGTTGGAGCAGAAGAAGAAATTTCAACTGATGCTCTATTGGTAAGTACTCTTACTCTGACCTCTTCAGAGAATGCGGGATTCCAGCTCAAAACAAATTGAAAAAAAAGTAGCATAAATACTGGAATTATCACTTTTCTTACTTTAACTCGGGCAGAAACTTTTCCACGTTTTCCGCTATAGTCTCCCATTGATTCCTGTTATGGATCACAAATTTTTGTTTCCTCGCCCACCTTTCACCTTTCATCTGCCAGAGGTAAAAAGCAATTTGATTGCGGCCAAAGCTTTTCACCAATGCAACTGCTGACCACCATTTTTTACCCTTCCGGATAGTCTTATACTCCAGCACCTTTATCGTTTTATCTACCGGTAGCTCTTCCTCTTTAAACATTTCTGTCTTCTTCTTTGCCATCTTTTTGACCTTCTGTACCCCTGTTAGTTTCATAAAAAACTGGGGGTACTCCCTTACCCTGGCCTGAGATGTTTGTATGCCAGATCAGTTACCTCTCGTCCTCGTGAAGTTAAATGCATAAATCCAATCTGGATGAGAAAAGGTTCATAAACATCGGCTAAGGTGTCCGGCTCTTCATTGACTGCTACAGATAAACTCTTTAATCCGACAGGTCCTCCCTGAAACTTTTCAATGATAGTAAGCAATATCATCCTGTCCATTTCATCCAGTCCTCTTGAATCCACCTCTAACATTTGCAGGGCATTGATAGCAATTTCCTGAGTAATATTACCCTCTGATTTAACCTGAGCATAATCTCTGATACGTCGCAGTAATCTATTGGCTATCCTTGGAGTCCCACGGGAACGCCTGGCTATCTCCAGGATTCCTCTTTCATCTATATTTATATTGAGTATTCTACTGGACCTCTGAATAATTCTGGATAAATCCTCTTCACAATAAAATCCAAGCCGGTTTGTAATACCAAATCTATCCCTCAACGGAGAAGTTAAAAGTCCTGTTCTTGTAGTTGCACCTATTAGAGTAAATCTTGGCAAATCTAATTTTATGGAGCGTGCGCCTGGACCTTTTCCAATAAGAATATCTATTTTGTATTCTTCCATTGCTGAATAAAGTAACTCCTCGACTATATGAGGAATACGATGAATTTCATCAATAAAAAGAACACCTCCATCAGCAAGATTGGTTAAAATTGCAGCCAGGTCGCCTGCCCTCTCAAGAATTGGTCCTGAGGTACTTTGAATATTGGCATTCATCTCATTAGCAATTATATGAGCAAGAGTAGTTTTGCCCAATCCAGGTGGACCACAGAGCAGTATGTGGTCTAATGATTCTCTGCGTCCAAGGGCTGCCTTGATAAAAATTTCTAATCCTTCTCGAACTTTATTCTGTCCAATAAATTCCTCGAAGGTAGATGGACGAAGAGTATTTTCAATTTCCAGATCTTCTTTTTTAATATTTGGAGTGGTAAGATGGTTTTTCATCTCAACTCTTTTAGTGCCTGTTTTATGAGAACCTCGAGTGAAATTTCTTCTCCTGTTTTCTCCCCGGTAGCTCTTAACGATAAAACCTTATTGATGGCATCGTTAGAAGAACTCTGAGTGTAACCAAGAGAAATCAACGCTGAAATTGCATCATTGACAAGCTCTCTCCTGCCAATGCCCTGCGGTTCTTTTCCTGGTAGAAGCGTAACTTTTTCTTTTAGTTCCAATAGTATTCTTTGACCTATCTTTTTTCCAATACCAGGAATTGAAGTCAACATCCTTGGGTCATTTTTCATCACCGCGGATTTAAATTCTTCAACGGACAATTCAGAAAGTACATTAATCGCTAATTTGGAGCCTATGCCTGTAACAGAGATCAGCATTTCAAATGCTTCTTTTTCTTCAATTGTTTTAAAGCCATAAAGTAAAATTATATCTTCCCTGACATGGAGATATGTAAATAGTCTTGTCGCCTCATTTATTTGGGGAAGTTTATAATAAGTGGAAAGCGGAGTAAATATGCGAAACCCTATGCCATGGACATCAAGAACAACATATTTTGTGGACTTATAAGTTAATTTCCCTGATATATATGCAAACAAGTTAACCTCTTTAATTTATTTTGTCATCTGTGCAATTCGTTTTTTCAGTTTATAGGAATAAATGTGAGTAAGAGCTACGGCCAATGCGTCCGCAGCATCGTCGGGCTTAGGAATCTCATCCAGACATAGTAATCTCTGCAACATTTTCTGCATTTGAGCCTTCGTTGCCAGCCCATATCCAACAATAGCTTGTTTTATCTCTAATGGAGTATATTCTACTATATCAATGGAGAGGTTGGCGCAGGTCACAGATATGGCACCAATAGCTTCTCCGATAATCATCGCGGTCTTAACATTTTTACAGAAAAATATTTTTTCTAATACAACTATATTCGGATTATATTTGTTAACCAGTATATTTAATTTATCACTTAATATTTTTAACCTCAACGGAACAGGCTCCCCAGGATTTGTATTAATAACTCCCAGTCCCAACATTTTTACCTTACCGCCCCTGGAGATTAAAACACCATAACCAGTTGTAGCTAAACCTGGGTCAATCCCAAGCACTATCACAAAATAATCCCTTCATTAAAAGGGGACAGGCTACTTTTTACCAGACCACTCAAAGTTTTTAAAGAAAAAGTAGCCTGTCCCCTTTTTTATATTTCAAAATTTGCAAATACTGCCTGTACATCATCATTGTCATCCAATTCGTTCATCAGGCGCAACATCTGTTCTGCCGGATCCCCATCTAATTTAATATAAGTTTTGGGCATCATTGTAATTTCAGATTTTTCTATTCCTATTTTTTCCATTGTTTTTTTAACTTTTTCCAGATCCCCTGGCGATGTTATTATCTGATAAAAATTTTCATCATCAGATTGTATGTCTTCTGCGCATGATTGCAGAGCAAGCGTCATTAAATTTTCTTCACCAATCCTCTTTTTGCTTATCGAAATTAAACCCTTTGGAGAAAACATCCAGTTGACACATCCAGCCTCACCCAAACTTCCTCCATTTTTAGAAAATATTTTGCGCACTTCTGAAGTAATTCTATTCTTGTTATCAGTTAATACTTTAACCATCACAGCAACTCCACCAGGACCATATCCCTCATAAATACATTCTTCATAAGTAACTCCTGGAAGTTCACCAGTGCCTCGCTGTACTGCTCTCTTTATGTTATCAGAAGGCATATTATAAGACTTCGCTTCCTCAATGGCCTTTCTTAGCCTGGGATTAGCTTCGGGATTTTCCCCGCTATGTCTAACAGCTACCGTAATCTCACGAATTAATTTAGTAAATATTTTCCCTCGTTGTGCATCAACGGCTGCTTTCTTATGTTTAATACCTGCCCATCTTGAATGCCCGGACATATTACCTCTCTATAAAAAAAATCCCAGCAACTCCCTACTCTCCCATCCGCCTTCGCGGATAGTACCATCGGCACTGAAGGGCTTAACTTCCGTGTTCGGAATGGGAACGGGTGTTTCCCCTTCGCTATCATCACTGGGACATTTGATAATTAAAAATTCCTGTTTAAAAATTTAACATACCCTCTTTTTTAATTTTCATTTTACAAATACAAATATGGTCAAGTCCTCGACCTATTAGTACCAATCAGCTAAAACCCTTACGGGCATTACACCCTTGGCCTATCAATCTCCTTTTCTCGAAGAGGTCTTACTCCCTTAAAACAGATGGCAGGGATTATCACTAACCCCTTATCCATGTTTTTTTAGGATGGGATATCTAATCTTGGGGTGGGCTTCATGCTTAGATGCTTTCAGCATTTATCCCTTCCAAACATGGCTACCCAGCGATGCGGCTAGCGCCACAACTGGTACACCAGAGGTTTGTTCACTCCGGTCCTCTCGTACTAGGAGCAACTCCCCTCAAATATCCTGCGCCCACGACGGATAAGGACCATACTGTC
>MNUO01000112.1:0-2919 GCA_001871015.1 Candidatus Desantisbacteria bacterium CG1_02_38_46 | reverse complement strand
ACCATACTGTCTCACGACGTATTGAACCCAGCTCGCGTACCGCTTTAATGGGCGAACAGCCCAACCCTTGGGACCTACTTCAGCCCCAGGATGCGATGAGCCGACATCGAGGTGCCAAACCGGGTCGTCGATGTGGACTCTTGGACCCGATCAGCCTGTTATCCCCGGGGTAGCTTTTATCCGTTGAGCGACGGCCTTTCCATACAGCACCGTCGGATCATTAAACCCTGCTTTCGCACCTGCTCGACTTGTTTGTCTTGCAGTCAGGCTCCCTTATACTTTTACGCTCTCTGAGCTGATTTCCAACCAGCTTGAGGGAACCTTTGGGCACCTCCGTTACTCTTTAGGAGGCGACCGCCCCAGTCAAACTGTCTCTCTGGCTGTGTCCCACACCTCGATTCAGAGGTTGTGGTTAGAATCTCGAATAAAAATGGGTGGTATTACACTGTTGGCTCCACCCCACCTGGCGGCGGGGTTTCAAAGCCTCCCACCTATCCTCTACACCTTCACCCAAAATCCAGAGCCAAATTACAGTAAAGCTCCACGGGGTCTTTCCGTCCTGTCGCGGGAAAACGGCATCTTCACCGTTAATACAATTTCACCGAGTCCCTCATTGAGACAGTCCTCCGATCGTTACGCCATTCATGCAGGTCGGAACTTCTTCATAGACTATACGTTCATCAAATCAGCAATTTCTTTACGGTTATAAATCTTCTTACCATGGGGATTCATATTGACGATTAAAGAAACGATTTCTTTTAAACCGTCAAAAGATAGATGTTTTCCTTGTCTCATCATTCTCACCACTTTTTCAAACGTTTCAAAGTCTTTCTTTTTCTCTGTATAAAGGTGGTATTTTTGAAAATGTGGGATTATTTTCTCTGCAAGTTCTTTTAATTCCCGAATTTCATATTTGTAAGTATTGTCTTTTTTGCTTGGTCTTATAAACCCGCATTGAAAAAAATCTCTAATTTGATACAAAATCCCTTTACTTTTTTTATTTAAAGAAATTGAAAAACTCGGTCTTATTTCCCATTGAACTTCTTTTAATTTTCGTGGTGAAATAGAAACACAAAAACAACCCTCTCCATCAGCAAGTCCAGAAACATAACTTGGTTCTAACATCTTCTCCTACTGAATTGATGGTCGGCGTGTTATCCTGAGTGTGTATTTAAATTTCTCAGAATCAAGGGTTTTTCCCTTAGTCGTTACGGGGTCACGAAGACTTCCCACGGTATTACCCCTGTATTTTACCGACATATTCCTTGTTAAATATGCCATATACAAAAGGTTTCACCGTTATGAGCCGACTTACGGGCAAGTCCGACACTTACCCGACAAGGAATTTCGCTACCATAGGATCGTTATAGTTACGACCGCCGTTTACTGGGGCTTAAATTCAGAGCTTCATCCCCCCCCTGCTTTCTTACGAAAGCAAGACGGGGGGGTTAACTCCTCCTCATAACCTACCAGCACCGGGCAGGCGTCAGTCCCTATATTTCCCCTTTTAGGGTTAGCAGAGACCTGTGTTTTTGTTAAACAGTCGTCAGAGGCTGTTTTTTGCAACCTTTTACGAATAGGATACTCACTTTAGTATGTCAGTTCATCCCGACTTACGTCCGGACTCCCCCATTTCTAAAGATTTCTCCTATCTTTCAAAGGTACTCCTTATTCCGAAGTTACGGAGTCAATTTGCCGAGTTCCTTAATGAGGGTTCTCTCGAGCGCCTTAGGATCTTCTCCTCGTCTACCTGTGTTGGTTTGTAGTACGGTCATCCAAATGACTCCTATAGAGGTTTTTCTTGACAGTGTAGGATCCGCCAGTACGCCCGCCTTTCGTTGGACTCCCAATCACCCTTTGGAATTGTGACCACCTGGATTTACCTGGATGGCCTTCCTTTAGAGCTTTGACTCCGTAATCTTCCACGGAGATGGACTCACCTTCCTGTGTCACCCCTTAAGTAAAAACGCCATTTAGACGGTATCCGAATATTAACGGATTTTTCCAATCGCCTACGCATTTCCTGCCTCGGCTTAGGTTCCGACTTACCCTGAGCGGATTAACCTTGCTCAAGGAAACCTTAGACTTTCGGCGAGCCGATTTTTCATCGGCTTTATCGTTACTTATGCCAGCATCGTCACTTCCGATTCGTCCAGCACTCCTTACGGTATACCTTCATCCAAATCGGAACGCTCCCCTACCCCTTTATACAGTCGATAGTCTATAGTCAATAGTCAGTAGTAAAAATCTTACTAATGACTAACGACCAACGACTAATGACTGCATTAAAAGTCGCAGATTCGGTGATGAACTTTAGCCCCGTTGATTGTCGGCGCAGGACTGCATCGAACAGTGAGCTGTTACGCACTCTTTAAATGATGGCTGCCTCTAAGCCAACATCCTGGTTGTCTAAGCAATCCTACATCCTTTACCACTTAGTCCATACTTGGGGACCTTATCTAGCGATCTGGGTTGTTTCCCTTTTGTCTATGAGGCTTATCCCTCACAGGCTGACTCCTGTAATAAGATTAACGGTATTCGGAGTTTGATTGGATTTGGAATCCGGTTAAAGACCCTAGTCCATTCAGTGCTCTACCCCCGTTAACTATTTTACAAGGCTAGTCCTAAAACTATTTCGGGGAGAACCAGCTATCTCTGAGTTAGATTGGCCTTTCACCCCTATCCACAGTTCATCCCGTAGCTTCTCAAGGCTAATGGGTTCAGACCTCCAGTCGCCTTTCGGCGACCTTCATCTTGACCATGGATAGATCACTCAGTTTCGGGTCTACTCGATGTAACTATGACGCCCTGTTCAGACTCGCTTTCGCTACGGCTTCGTCGCCTTGGGCGACTTAACCTTGCTACACCGATGTAACTCGCTGGCTCATTCTGCAAAAGGCACGCGGTCAGACTGTTCCT
>MNUO01000010.1 GCA_001871015.1 Candidatus Desantisbacteria bacterium CG1_02_38_46 | reverse complement strand
TTAACTCTGATAACTGAATTCGATATTTCAAGAGCCTTTTTCCCACCAAGACTTGGAATTCCCATATTAATAAACAGAGAGTTAATTACAGCTTCCCCATCTAACAGAAAAGTTTTCTTGAATCTCAATTTTCCACTGAAATTCACATCCCCTGAAATTTCTCTATCCATTATGGACAATTTTTTTAGAATTGCTTTGAGTTTAAGGGGTATTTCATTTTTGGCAATCCTGAAAGCAGCATCAATTTTATTGCCGTCGCCAAATGAGATATTTAATTTTTTCTCGAGGTTTTCTGCAAATGGAAAATCCATCCCCAGTAAAACCCCTGTGTACTTGCCCCCTTCAAATTTAAGGGAAAGGGATAGCCTGTTCTTCGTCAACCTTCCTGCTCCTGCACCATCCAGTAAAACTTCATTACCCTTCTCTACAGAGATTTTCTTAACATCAAGATTTTCTCCGCTGTATTCAGCGGAGTTGTATAAAAACGAAATCGGAATTTCATAATCTTTAAATGAAAATTTAGCATCTCCTTCAAAACCTGGTTTCTTTTCCTTTTTATAGACACCCCTGCTCATCATAAACTTGCCTTGAGCAAATCCAGCTTCTCCCTGAATTTCAAAACTTCTGGTATCATCCCGAAAAGTAAATGCTAAACCTGTAATTTCCTGGCCATATATATAACCTTTTGTCGCATCAAATTTTCCCGTGGAACTAAAACAGCCTGATTCTCCTTTCACCCTTGCAACAACTCTGGGCGAATTCAAAGAGACATTTTTAAATTTTAATTTCCTGGAACTAAAGGCAAGGTCAAGGAGCATCCTGGGATTCTGTGGATCAAATATCGAACCTTTTATTACTCCAGAACCTGTATATGGCAAATTACCAACGCATAGATTGCCATTTAAATGAATTTTTTTATCTTCTACTTTTATTTCACTCTTGAGGTTTAATGGTATCTCTATTTTAGGAACAGAGAAAATACCTCTCATCGCAAGTTTGATGGGTATATAACCATTTTCTTTCTTATTTAAATCTACATTGAAATATAGGTTCTGAATACTCATCAAGCCCAATTCCCATCTGCCTTTTGTAATGCAGATATTTGTGCTCTGAATCTGGGAAGCAAATTTGAAAAATTCAGCCCAGGATGGAGAAATCATGGGTTTTACTTCCTCCCATGTCATCTCCCTGAATGAAATCTTCGGACCAACTAATGTCACTCGCTTTACTCCTCCAATAATATCAAATTTGCGGGCTAAAATTTTCCCTAAATCATATTCTAAAATCAGTTCAGAACTGGAGAATCGATAATCCTTGTGCACAATATCCAATCCCCTGACAATTGCGAAATTACCATAGATATTTATCCTGTCAATAGAAATTTTTGCCTGCATCATCTTGCTCAGCTGCTGCACAAGAATACCCTTTAGACCCTGCAGTAACAAACCGCTTTCCCACGCAGCATAAACCCCTGTAGCAATCAAAATGATGACCAAAATAGATAATCTAATTTTTCCCCTCATTGTAATTTGAAAATCATTTCTATGGTGCCCCATTGTCTGGCCTGTTTGACTCCTGATGGTAATGGTTCAAAACGCCACTTCTTTAAAGACTGGACAGCGAGGTTGTCCAATTGCAAATATCCCTTCTGTTCTACCAGAACTTCATCTACATCTCCATCAGGGGATACCCAGAATTTTAATTTCACTCTTGACTCTATACCTTTTTTTTCTGCCCATTCTGGATAAACAGGACATTCAAAATAGAGAATTCCTCTTGTTGCAACTGGTCCTGCAATTCCTAACCTTCCCCCTGAAACTCCAGATACAGACTCAGCACCCGAAGGAAAATCTGGACCTCTCTTCAGTGAACCTGTTAGTGCCAAAGCTTTTAGAGTTTCTTCCTTCTTGACTCCAACAATGCTCACATCTCCCCTGCGAGATGGAACAGCAGAAATTGGCGTCCAAGTTGGCTCTGCATATTCCCTGCGGAAACTAATTGCAGATGGCCTGGCGTCTTCTATCTTGAAAGGATAGGAAATACCAGATAACATTTTTGGCCTTTCTGCAATGCCCTTTCCGGCAACAGGACCCCCACCTACCTCTATTTTAATAAGTGACACTTCAATAAGTGGAATTTCCTTCCTGCGTACCTTGGCAGTAAATAGCGAAAGCAAAAATAGAATTAATAAATGGGTAATAAACGAAACTGAAAGAAAATAGTTAAATCTATTTTTTATTACCACTTATTCCTCTTCTATGGGCTGGGTGGCAACTGCTAACCTCTTGGCACCTGCCTGTTTAGCAATATCCATTATCTTCACAACTCTTCCAAAATCAACTTCGCGGTCTGCTTTAATCACCACCAGGTTTTCTCTGCTTGCATAAATCTTTGGTTTTAATATGCTTGCTAAATCCCAGCTCCAGGCTATTTCCTCTTCATTAATGAAAAGTCTAGAGTCTTTTGTGAGAAATATCATCACTGCCTCTGTGGGTTCCATTTCCTTTGTTGTAGCCTGTGGTAGTTTAATCTTTATTGCTGGCTGCACCACAAAGGTAGTAGAGATAATAAAAAATATAAGCAGGAGGAAAACAATATCAGCCATAGTGGTCGTAGGGATATTTGCTTTAATACTCAGATTTCTCTTGAATTTCATTTTGACCCTCCAAACTTATTTTTTCTCCTCAATTACTTCAATCAATTCCCTGGATTCCTTCTCCATATTCAAGATAAGCGAATTCACAAAACTTACAAAATAGCCATGGAACACAAGCGTGGGAATGGCAATAGCTAATCCAATCACAGTAGTTATCAGTGCCTCTGCTATACCTTCTGCTACCACTACAGTACTGGTTATCCCTCCCACAGCTACAATTGCCTTAAATGCATGGTATAATCCTGTTACTGTACCAAGGAATCCAATCAGTGGCGCAATATTTGAAATAATTGCAAGACCTGGCAAAAATTTCTCCAGGCGGGGAATCTGGTGTCCTCCCTCATCTTCAATTGCCTTTTCAATCTCTTCTCTGGAAAGGTTATGCTTTAAAATTCCTGCCTTAAAAATGAAAGAGATGGGAATGCTTGATTCCTTGCAGATAGAAAGTGCTCTATCAATCTCTCCCTGCATAACTACTTTCTTAACCTTCTTCACAAAAAAATTAGTTTCCTTTTTTATTCGCCCCAGCGTCCAAAAACGTTCCAGGATAATCGCCACAGACGCAATGGAGCAAAGCAACAAAGGATACATCACTACTCCACCTTCAATAAACCATTTTGGCATTTTTACCTCCTCTTTTCGAATTCTTTATTTAATAATTACAATCTTCCCGATCTTCTTTTCCTTTGTATCGTCGGTCAGGAAGTAAATATATACTCCACTTGCAACTTGCTCACCGAAGTTATTCTTTACATCCCAGGGGTATGGATCTATGGTTATTCCTGTTTTCTCAAACACAAGTTCGCCAGCGATGTTGTAGATTCGTAAGGTTACATTGGTGCTGAATAGCCTGAAGTTGATAGCTGTATGTCCAGGACCTGAATTCGGCTTGTATGGAACAGGATAAGCATAAGCCGTCTTTGAGGGACTTTGTGCTTACAAATGGACTTGCAAGTACGCTTCTTGTGCCTTTAGTATTAGTTACTGTATCAGGCACACCTACCTTTATTATCCTGTTATTGTTCTCATCCACAATGAAAAGGTTGCCTTCTTTATCTACAGTAAGACCAGCAGGCTTGTTAAGTGTAAAGGTATCCAGGGAAGAGAATTTCATAACAAGATTTCCGTATTTATCAAACTTTGCGATGGAGTCATCATTTGTATTAGAAACATAGATATATCCTCTGTCGTTGACAATTACACTGTTAGGTTTATTAAGACCAGTTAATATAAGAATTGCTTCGCCATCTGAATTGAGTTTCACCACCCTGTCATTATTCCTGTCAGCAACATAGAGATTGTTTTCACTATCAACAAACACTCCTTCTTGCTTATTGAATCCAGTAAATTCATTGAGTTTCAGACCTTCTTTATCAAACTTTACAATCCTGTCATTATTTCTGTCAGCAACATAGAGATTGCCATTACTATCAAGGCAAATTCCCATAGGTTTATTTAAACTAGGGCCAAATTCTTTGATGAAATTGCCCTGCAAATCAAACACTTGAATTCTATTGTTATTTCTATCAGCAACATATATGGATGGAGATTCACCTTTTGAAATCGCAATGCCAGTGGGCTCGTTATATTCCTTTTCCTCCTTTCCATGTTTTCCAAATTCAAGAATGAAATTGCCTTCAGGACTGAATTTCTGAATCCTGTGGTTAAGACTGTCGGTAATATAGATGTTTTGTGTATCATCAAATGCTATGCCAAAAGGATGATTAAACTCACCCTGCTCTTTACCATGAGCACCCAGAGTTAACAGAAGTTCTGGCTTTCCAAGATAAATTGAAGTTGTGTCAACAGTGGTATTATTTACCCTGTCCATCGCAGTTAACCTTATGATATACCATCCATCTACAAGTCCTTGAGTGCTCCAGATTGCAAGTGTTTGATTTTCCTTTTGCTCTGTAGATTCTGAAATTATCTGCCACTGAGTCTCATTTTCATTCTTCTTATTTACTTCAATTTTGTAATACCAGAAATGTCCATCCCAACAATTTCCTATTATTGGAATTGTCTCATTGTTTACAACCTTACACAAACCATAGTCCTGATTAGATGGGGAAATAAGTTCAGCAACAGGGGGCACATTATCCAGAAATACTGTCCTTATGTTCTCCTCTTCTTTATTTGAAACATTGTCAATGCTGTAATATGAAATAGTGTGAATGCCATATGTAAATGTTTCAGAAGGAATATTAAATGGCACTGTATAAATATTATATGGCAATCTATCATCAATTGTGTATTCACTTCTATTTACTCCACTTCCAGTGTCTTCACTAATTAAGATAAATAATGTAGCTGACGAGACAAGAAGTGGCAAGGTTTCTCCATAATTATAATAAGGTGGGGTGTAGTCAAGTTTTGTCTTTGGCGGAGTGTAATCAAGAAAAACTGTGGTTGACTTTGTCTCTTCAGTATTTCCAACATTGTCAATGCTATAATATTCAACCTTATGCTCGCCTTCAGAATAACCCTTAAGCCAGAATGGAGTTGTATCACTTGACCACTGACCAGCGTCAATGCGGTGAAGCGTCAATTTAATTCCAGACCCGAATGGACCTGTATCATAGGCATTAATCGTGAAGAGCGTGAAAGTGTTAACCCATATCTTACCTTCAGGATTTATGAATTTGGGATTGGCAATTTCAATTGTTGTTGTCGGTGGAGTATTATCCAACAAAACTAAAAGAGAATTGGTTTCTTCAGTATTTCCAATCACATCAATACTGTAGTAATAAATTATATATTCGCCATCTTGTAGTGGCAGAGCTTGCTCTGTCTGTAACGTAAATGAATCTGCAAATATAGACCAGGTCTCATCATCAATCTTAAAGAGTATGTTCTTTACACCCAATCCAATACTATCTCCTACTTCAACTAAGTCATCTACTGCACTAAGAGTAAATGTAGTTGCACTGGTTACAAAAGTGGGAGTATCTCCATATCTGGGTTCACCAATAATTGTACTTGTCCTCGGTGGCAAGATATCGTGGATTATTGTAAATGGTCCGCTTGTCTCAATTCTTGTATTTTCCACAAAATCTGTTGCCTTTACAGTCAGTATCCATTTTCCTGAAGGAATATTTAATGGGTCTGTTTCCCAGCCATTATACACAGGAATTGTTTCGCCACCCGTGTCAATATGAGTAAGGAATGCAGTAACTTGGGGATTTGAATCAGCATTGTCAATAACGACAAAATCAATTGTCAGTGTATCCTTCTTTGCAACATAAGTTGTTCCCACAAGTGGCGATTTGATAGTAACAGTAGGAGCAGTATTGTCAACGAATATACTAATTGAGTTCGTCTCCTCGGAATTGCCTGCATTGTCAATACTATGGTATTTTAAAATATGTGCTCCTTCATATTGTATTGTAAATGACTCTGCAAATATTTGCCAGGTCCCTGTGTCTACTTGATATAGTGTAGTTTTTACTCCTGAAGGAATAACCCCTGAATCTACAGTATTCAATCTTATCGTCGTGGAAGATGTAATCCATATCTTATTTTCTATTGAATAAGTCGGTGTCTCTATGTTAATCGAAGTAATAGGTGGAGTAATATCAAGAATTATCGTATCAGAATACACGGGTGAAACATTGCCGGGTATATCAATGAATTTAACATACACTTTCTTTATTCCTTCCCCAGCAAGTAATGTCCAAGACTGAGTAGAAGCAAAAGGCATAGTCTCAGCTATGGAAAAATCAGCAAAGTTACTTATTATCATAGTTCCTATAGCACTTTCTGTATCAGTAGCTGTAAGATTAAGAATAGCAGATGAGGTGTTTGTAGCTATAACGCCACTATCTATTGTTATTGAACCTATGGGAGGGGTAGTATCACCTACCAAGTCTTTCTCGAGCCAACTTGCTACAAAATTATTTGTAATCTGGTTAAAAACCTGGATTCTTGCTTCATCTATAAAGTCATTTATAAATATACTTCCTTCTTTGCTAATTATAACCTGCTGGGGAGCAAAAATAACTCCTTCTTGGCTAAGAATCTCTTTACGACAGCGCATCTTAAATTCTTCGCTAGAGCCACCCCATTCTACAATATCAAAAAACACAGTAGGCACACAAAACATTTTGTATGATTGCATTGTAACGGTATCCTCGTATGAATAAGCAGGGAAAGGTCCCTCACTTGAATTAAACTGAAAAGATGAGCCGATTTGCCGGATGAAAACACCTTGTGAAGAATATTCTCCTACGAAGTTTCTGCCCATATCGCAGATATACAGATTTCCATCATTATTACAGTTAAAGTAAAGAGGATAATTTCTTCCTCCGTCACCTGTAGTCTCGTAGGTAAAATGATATATCTGGCCTGTTGTCATATTTACTCTATAGATATCCGTATCTTTGATGGTATATATATTCAATTGATTGCCTGAATCGATATACAGGGCAAAATGAAGCGGCTTTCCAGAAACTGAAAAATGCTCTCCCCTCCTATCAACATCCTCTATCATAATTGCGGATGTGACGCAAGTGTTGTAATTAGTTTCAAGAAACGCTTTCTGCCACTGTCTTGCCTGAATATATTGTTCCTGCAAAGTCTGGCAATATATATTTCTTAACGGGAAAGAAATGACAATTAAGAACAATCCCATTATTAAAATTGACATTCTTTTCTTATTCATTTAAATAAACTCCTCTTACCATGATTCACCCAACTCTGCAGAAATTCCTATTGATCCACTATATGGATCAACACCGTCATCTGAACCTGGGAACAAAAATATAACAGCGGGATATACCAACATATTTGTGTTCCTGCCGTATCCGTTTGACAAAATCTCCCATGGAGGTGGCCAATAATAATAACTTGGCCGGGAATCCCAATCTCCCCATGATACTTTTTTTCTGCTTCCGGTTCCATAGATATCGCTTTCAAACTTGCGCTCATCGATATAATATTGGTCCCGAGCGCCGTATGTGGAAACCCACCTGACCCTGAATTGTGCCTTAGCATATTCAGAAGAAGAAAAGTATAAATACCAGGATGGACTGCCGTAAAAACTGTAGCCTTTGAGCCCACCGTATGAGTATGTCATATAATTATGGGCTGCGTCACAACCACCAATATAAGGACGCATATAGTCAGGGTCATCTCCATCTTTTATGATTCTTAACCAGCAGGCCTTGACAGAAAGATCGGCCCATTCTTTAATCGCATACTTATTGTTCTTTGTGTCCTCTGCATATGTTTTCACATAGTATTGTTTTTCATCCATATACCAGGTTGTTGGACCATTGAAAGAAGCAGTATACAAAGGAACCCATACTCCATTATATCCTGGCACAGTAGTCGTCTCTCCACGATATACCAGAGTAGATAAGATTAACTTCTCTCCACCAATATACATTTCAACATTGATTTTTTCTTTTGGACAATCGCTGGGAATTCCGATATTAAATCTGTATGGAACTGCATACCAGTCAGTACGATTAGGCTTATCTACAAATCTTGGGAATTCACCATGCGGGTAGGTTTTAAATATTACAGGTTTGCCTGGCTCCAAAGTAAATTCCCAGTTAAGATAACCTATTTTGCCTTCAATGTCTTGTGCTTGAACATGGACAACATAGGTGGTGTAATATTCTAATCTGGAGGGAGGATTATACCAAACACGAAAACTCCTTGTCTCCTCAAGATTATCCGGGTCATAATTAAGAAATAAACGAGAACCCAGTCCTGATTCTGCTTTCTTCTTAAAATACATCTCGATAGAACTTTTTATAACGCTTTTGTATAGACCTGTTACCGTAGCTGAAATTTCTGGTCTCCCACTGGGAGAATATACTGTACTCTTAGGTGAAACGTTGGAAATAACTACGCCTAAATGTTCCTTTGCTGTTTCCATAATAGCTTGAGTAAGTGCATTTGCAATTGCTTCGCCGGTACCAGGACTAAGAAGTTTCAAGCAATCCGATTCAACATCAATAAAGCAAATTTCCTCGATAATTGAAGGACATAAAATACCTCCCTCCCAATTTAGCACTGCTGATCGTTCAGTTGTTATTTGTAAATTATCTCTTTTAAATCCAACCATTGCTACTCTATCTATCGCTTTATTTGCAAAATCCTTACTCATTGTTTCTTGGCCCGGCCTAATTTTTGCCAGAGTTCCCGTTGTTTTTTTATCAAATGCATTATGGTGATAGGAAAGAAAAAAGGTTGATTTAGCTTTTGATTTAGCTAATGACTCTTTAATCCATTTCTTAGCTTTTATTATCCTATCTGATATCGAAAGATACTCTTCACTTTCTCTTGTCATTTTAACTTTAACTCCCTGCATTTGGAGTGCTTCTCTCAGTCTTATAGAACCCTGTAAGTTATAATATTTCTCATTGTGTTCATAGGTTTTGGTTCCTGTATAATCCCAGGCACCAAAATTGCTCCCTCCATGACCAGGGTCAATAACCACAAAAACATCTGGTGCGGGTTTCTTGCTATAGCATTTTCCTGGTATAAATATCATGCCCACTGTCAAGGTTAAAATAATAAACATACCCAATATTTTTTTATTTCTCTCTTTATACATTTTTCACTTCAATAATTTCATCAAATAAATATTCCCGCTAAACTCCTCAGTATAAATTATTAAATTGTCTTTAGGAGACCATTTTGCACCACCCTCATTAAATCCTTTTGTAGAAGTCAGTAATTCTTTACCTGTACCATCACTATTCATAATGCCGATTTCTATATTTAATATTGTTTCTTCATCGTCGCCATATTCATCATAAGTATAGATAAATCTTCTACCATCGGGTGCCCAACTACTAAGTTG
>MNUO01000048.1:14802-20244 GCA_001871015.1 Candidatus Desantisbacteria bacterium CG1_02_38_46 | reverse complement strand
TTCTAATAACCTTCCTTCAAATTTCTCAGTTCCATCTTCATTCATCCATATTCTTCCTCCCCCAAGCTGGTAAAGATATACCTTGTTTTTCCCCTGTTTGGGGAAACCCCAAATTGATTCCATTATTTTATTGTCTGATGACAACCTCTCCTCTATACCAGATGCAATGTTCACGCGGGCAAGAAATCCTCCTTCTCCTATGTCCACTGGAAACCTGATATAACTGATATGGTTTCCGTCTGGCATCCAGGCGAGGTCAAGTAAATGCTCTCCCTCGATAATTAATAGCGACTGTTTAGTTAAAACATCGACTGTATATACTGCCGTCTCGGTTGCAAAAGCTAATTTTGTTCCGTCCAGCGACCAGATGATATCGTGACCGCCGCCACCATGAGAAGTAATTGGAATATTTTGCTGGATGACTTCTCCTTCGTTGTTTATTTCCGCCATCATCATTGTCCAGCCAGTAATCCCTTCTTCTTGGTTAAGATATTCAATAAGCTGGTAAGCAATTTTGGTACCGTCTGGCGACCAAGCGAATTCTCCACTGAAATCAGGATCTGAAATAGTTCCTTTCTTTGTTGCGGAAACTTTATCATCATTCAATTTAAATATTGCTATTTCATTATTGCCATACTTAGCAGCAAATCTCTCTCCATCAGGTGCCCATTGTATCCCACTATATCCCCCTTCCGTAGTCAACTGATAAATCCCAACGAGGAAAATTGTATCGGAATACACTTCTGAAACATTGCCGACTTCATCATAATATTTCACATAAATTGTTTTGGCGGCTGCTTCGGGAGGTAATAATACCCAGGGCACAGCGGTATTAATTGTGGAAGAACTGAAGAATATTATCTCTGAAACAGAAAAATCAGCAAAGTTGCTAATGACTACTGTATCAATATTACTGTGGGCATCAACAGCATTCAGATTTAATACAACCGCTACAGTCTCTGCATACATATCTCCAGTATTAATCAAGATTGAACCTGTGGGTGGTGTCATATCTAAAATTATGGTGTCAGAATAAGTTGAGGTGTTGTCTACATTGTCGAAGCACCTCACATAAACTGTCTTTACTCCCTCAGTCTCAGTCAAGGTCCAAAGATAAGTTGTATCGATGGAGGCAGTGTCTAAGGTAACTGTCTCCGCAATTGAGAAGTCAGGAAAATTGCTGATGCCCATATGAGAGAGACCACAGCCGGTATCTCCAGCAGTTAGCCTCAAGGAAATGAAAGTGGTGTCAGTAAAGACAGCACCAGCATCAATGAGAATAGAACCTGTGGGAGGAGTAATGTCCGCAACAACCGTAATGTCTTTGGTAACTAATAGAGAATAACTATGTAGGATAGGTGTGCTGGTTCCATCCCCGAAAAACTTAGATTTGATTTGGAAACATTGGTAACCTGGAGGCAATTTCCCTCCATCTGATATTGGCTTATAACTTGACCATGGTTTATCGGGGTTTCCGTGTCTCTCCTCATAATTAATATAATGATCGGGATCAGGTTCACTTTCGCTCACTCTGAAAGTTCCTGTTTGGGGAAGTGCAGAACCAAAATCTATAATCTGGCTAGTGTGAGCGCCTGAAGTTTTATAATTTTCTTCTTTATATGTCCAAATATCAATATAAGAATAATATGGACTGCTGGTATATCCCCTTACAATAGCTGAAGTCCAAACAGTTGCATTAATATCTAAAAAATTCTGTCCTGTTAACTTCTCTACCCCATCTACCCATATATCAAAAGTATGAGTTGCCCAATTTATATTTTTTAGTTCAATACAATACCAAGTATTTGCACTATACCTCTGGATAATTACCCAACTTCCATTATAAAGATAAAGATTATATTCCCGAAAAGCAACAAATACTATTCCACCTATATCTACACGCAGACCGTCATAGGTATTACTTGTCTGCATATACCACTTCATATAAATCGGAACTTTAGAACCTGGTGATTTTGATGTAATACAATTATAGGAAGTTCTACCGGCGTAATTTCCTTCAACTTTCGGCGATGAAACACAATCAAAAGTCCCTTGCGATACACTCCAATCAGATACGTCTTCAAAATCTTCAAAAGTTGCTATTGCTTCTTCTAATTTTACATCATCATCTACAACATCGGTTTGTTCAAAAGTGCCTTTCTCCCAATCTACTTTTGTAGAGTTGATTTTTTTGAGGATAGCTTCTATGTTTCCTACTTGATCAACACTGTAGTAATCGATGGCGTGCAATCCATCAGTAATAACTCCTTTGCTACTGAAAGTGAAGGAATTAACAAATGTGTCCTGGGTAAGTACATTGGTGTATGTCTCCCAAGGGTCAGTGTCAATCTGACAGTAGGTGTGTATAACCTTTGAGGGAATCACCCCGCTGTCAATGGCGGTCAAAGTGAAAGGAGTGAAAGAGGCTACATAGGTATTACCATCAGTGGGATAGCGAGGCAAACCAACATCAAGGGTAGTAATGGGTGGAATGGTATCGGCAAACCACTTTACAGTTACATCATAAATAACTGGGGTAACAAGCGGGTCAGAGGTAGAAAGATACGACTTCCACTTGATATATCTTTTTACTGCACTTTGAATAGTTCCATCAGGTGCAATGGGTACTTCTGGCTCCCAATCAACTTGATTATCGCTTGTCTGTGTAAAATAACTTATAAAAGTTCCTGGTGGCTTATAATCATTAAATTCTATTTTATTCCACGCAGCAATTCTTTCTGATAGAATAGGTGCACTAATAAAATTCCCACTTCTATAAATATCGGCTTTTCCATCTATATAAAGATGAGCGTCATCCCCATAATGCCACTGATACTGATTAATGGGCCAACCCACCCATACAAGAATTTCTCCTTCCACCATATTATGAGTGAAACTCCAGTATATATCGCGACCATTCACTCCAATCCAATACCATTTATCTTTTTCAACTCTAGCACCTGCACCCGAAAAATATACCCTGTACCATCCTGCTGAGTTGCGTGGAATAGTTCCCGTTGTCGCTTCCGCGAGAACAGTAGAACGATCAGTTGCATACACCCTTATTCTTGCAGTCCAATCAACCCACCACGATATGTTTATTAAACGCACTTCTACTTCCTTAATATAACCCGTCTTAGTAGCCTTAAAGTATTGATACATTTCATATGCATCGGTACTCCACGAACCTACAGAACCTGCCGTATTTTGAAAAAAACGATAGTCTTCATATTCTAGATTAATCTTTATTTCATCGTTATCTATATTTACATTATTTCTTATCCCTTTACTAAAGTCATAAGTAGAAGTCATTAACGAAAAATTAGATTGAGCGAATCCTAAAATAGAAAATACTAAAGAGAAAAATGCCATAATTAAAATTACAATCCTCACATAAAAATGGCCATTCCATTTAAGAATATGTAATTTTTTTCTATCCATTTTAAAGCACTACTCCTCAAATTTTAAAATAAAAAAGTTATCGGTTGAACCATTCAATATTTTCCCAATAATTACAACATTTCGATTAGAATCTGTCTTCACTTTAAGTATAGAATTAGCGTTTTTATTTTCTAATACTTTTTTCCAAAGCAAATTTCCATTATTGTCATATTTAAAAATAATCGAAAAATTAGTAATTGGATCAGAAGAAAATCCACTAACAATTGCATAATCGTTTACATCCACAACAACACCATAAGATCCTTCAATATCTCTTTCGTCATAAGTTTTATACCAGAGTAAATTTCCGCTTGAATCATATTTCGCAATAGAATAATCATCATTTGAGTTATTAGACGCTCTACCTACAGTGAAGATATTGTCTTCAGAATCCCTTGCTATTTCAAAAGCATATTCATTTCTTCCACGGTCAAGCGTTTTAACCCAGAGGGCTTCTCCCTGGGTATTATATTTTATCGTGCAAAAATCCCAGTTTGACCCATTAAATGAAGAGCCGGTGACAATAATGTTGTCTTGAGAATCTATCGTGACTCCACGTCCCCAGTTGTCTTTTCCTGTATTATAAAACCTCTCCCAGATAATTTCTCCATCAGGATTACACTTTAAAAGTAGATAGTTACTATTCGTTCCATCAAATGATTCTCCGTTCAAAAGTATATTATCCTTTGAATCTATCGCCACCTGGAAAAGAGAATCATTTTTACCCTTCCTATAGACTTTATTCCAAAGAATATCTCCATTAAATTTATATTTTATTACTCTATAGACAAATTGTGAACCATCAAAAGACCTGCCACCAACAATAATATTATCGTTTGAATCTACAGCTGCCCCGTAAGCTTCATCAATATTGCCACTATCGTAAGATTTTGTCCATAAAAGATTCCCCTGAGAATCATATTTCAAGGTAAGGAAATCACTTTCTGTCTCACTAAAAGATTTACCTGTAACAATAACGTTATCTTTAGAGTCTATCGCTAATCCAAAAGCCCATGCATTCTTTCCTGTATGATAAGTCCTACTCCATATTTCTATAGGGCCTGTTTCTGCTTTTAGGAATTTGTAAAGAAAGAAAGTGTTAAATACCAAGAATAACATCAGAAAATATTTAAAGGTAGATTTTTCTCGCATTTCTACCTCCTCTTTTCGAATTCTTTATTTCAATATATTAATTTTTTAAAATTAGTCAAGAAAAATGTCGGCTAACGGCCCAACAGCCTCTATCTATGTCAAACCAAACAGTTTCCGCAATTTACCAGCCACTTCAGATTGCATCCGAGGCGATAATTCTCCCAATTCGCGCCGAATCAGTGCAATAGTAACTGTCATCAGACGATGTAACCGGAGCGTAGATGATACCCGTAACCCCGTTGTAGCAAAGTCGGCCTGACTTGAATCTAATACCAGGTCCGTTTCTAGTAAATCGGTCGGTATTTGGCTGCTGATAAATGCCAAGATGACGTGATGATGTGGGCCGATAGGGTCGTTCAAACATACCGCCGGCCGTACTTTAACCGATGAAAGGTCGTCGAAGGGGAAAGCCACCAAAACCAGTTTACCTTTGGTCATCGAACGGCCTCCCGTCGGCAATGGTGTAAATGTCTTCTTCAGGCTTTTTCAGGAAATCAAAGGCCGGGTTAGCATCTGCCGCCAGAAGCCATTCCCTCTCGTCTATGTCGGCTTCTTCAGGCAACAGGATAATAACACGGACCCGAATTGAACCCACAACAGGTAGCCGTTCATCCAAAAGAAGCAGACGCTGTTCATCAATCGTTCCTGTCGTTTCAATAGCTTTTATTCCCAGTTTCATCTCAATTTCCTCCTTTCTTTTCTGCTAATCGAAAACATTGGTTCGGAATTTCATATAACTCGTTCATAGACGACAATGTCGTTTTTTTCCCAAAATTGGAATGGTAGGTGACAATCCGATCTAACGGGTTTCGTATTTTTATACTCTCTTTCGGGTGATGTTTGTTATAT
>MNUO01000048.1:0-14794 GCA_001871015.1 Candidatus Desantisbacteria bacterium CG1_02_38_46 | reverse complement strand
TTTTCAAAATTTGATTTCGATGCCTCCTTTAAAATTTCTGCCGACTACAGGATAATTATCAAGAATATAATCCTTGGCATCGGAAAGGTTGTCTCCATTAAAGAATATGAAAATTTGTTCTGCAATCCCCAGTGAAACATTGAAGCTGGTAAGGAAATATCCAGGAATAACCATACTTGCCTGTGTATCTGCATAACAGGAACTGTAGTAATTTCCACTTATTTCAATTTTGAAATTTCCAATTTCATATCCGATGCCGGTCAAGAGCTCATTGCCTGGAAAGTAAGGTATGCTTTTCCCCTCGCCTGGAATGGCCTGTTGAAAAGTATAGCCAATCCTCCCGTAAACATTCCCTTTCCAGATGGAATAACGAATTCTGGTGGATAACCCGACTCCAAATTTGGTAGCAAATCCCGGAATATTAACCGGCTGCCATAAAGTATTTCTGCTGCCGAACGAAATTAAATTTTCCTGGGTTTGATGGAAAAATTTAAAGCTGGCATCCGCCTTACCAAATTCTTTTTCTGCTTCCAGAGAGAAACTCCAATCCTGCTCTTCTCTTAACAATGGATTGAATCTGACATAATTGTTAGCAAATAATTTATAAGTTGGAAGCATTGTCTCACCTTTGAATATCGTTCGAAGGAGAAGTCCATTTTCAAATCTATACGAAGCTCCGAGTTCAGGGTTAAAATGAGTAGAAAATAAATATGGACTTATATATTGAAAACCGATGTTTAAATTTAGACGAGGAATTCTGGTAAACCCGAATCTTCCTCCAAAGTAAACTGTGAGGTTGGCTCCGCTCTTATCCAGCTCAGGCCTCTGGTTAGCTTCGACCTGCACATCTCCCACCAATGACAAATTTTTCATCTCTGCCTGAGCATTTAACTTTAGCCCTGCGATTCTTTCCTGATTGGACACAACCTGAGTATCTACATTTATCCTTTCATCTAACACTGCGACATAATTATAATATGGACATAGTGTCAGATGGACCAGTCCACCTATTTTTCCCCTCAATCCCAAATTTAATTCCGCATCTTTTGCCCGATGATTCATAATATTTGAGGTGCCACCAATAGAAGGATGTGTCAACGATTCATTGCGCTCCTGATATTTTAAAGAGGAGAATAAATTTGTATTACCAAAAAACGGAAATGAAAAGTCAAGATGAAAGTTGTCAACATTGTATTCATTCAATCTTCCTGTACTGCCATAAGGTCCGATTCTTAACTTGTCAATAAGAGCAAGGTAAGTCATAACCTGGCCTGAGATTCCCCCGGCTAATTCTTTTCCACCCTTTATCTTCCAATTGAGGTAATCATAACCCCCTGCTGAAAAATACAGGGAGAAAAATGACCCACCAGGCTCTCGCCTTTTAGATGAAATTTTGGGTGATTCACCCATTATTATCCTGGGTTGTTTCTGGAACCTTTCAAACATTTCTTCAGATTTATCCTCACCAGTAATGGTCACAGGAGGTAATATTATTGGCTCCTGACAAAAAATGGTTGCCGGGTTAGTAAGTTGCCGGGTTGATAGAATAAAAACCAACAAAAAGATTTTTTTCAAATGTTTAATTTTAGCCTCCTTGCGCAGCTCTACTGCATTTTATTTAGTTGCTCCTTTGACAGGTTTGCCCATTTAGTCCCTGGATACTTCTCAATTACCCTCTTGAAAGAGTTACCTGCTTCATTCTTTCTGCCATTCATTAAAAGCGACATCCCAATCTTGTATTGTGCTTCAGAATGAAGTTCGCCAATACTTAAATAAAGAACAATAACCTTCAAATATTCTGAAACTGCTTCTTCATAATTACCCAGATTAAACAAGCAATCCCCTATTCTGCATTGAGATTGTGCACCTAAATTACTTCTCTTTGATGAAAAAGATACGCTTTTACGGAAATATGGAAGTGCTTCTTTATACTGCTCCTGTTGAAAATAAATTAGCCCCACTCTGTAACATATCTCGGGGAGGAAATCGCTTGTTGGATATCTATCTATGAAAGACTGATAAACTGCCCTCGCCTTCTTGACATCGCCAATTTGAAAATAGCAGTTTCCTATTTTGTAATCGGCTTCCATAGTGAGGCGTTCTTTCCCGATGTCGCTACGCTCCTGGGGACGTGCTTTATATTTATTAATTGTCTCCTGGTAGTTTTTAATTGCCTCTGCATAGTTGCCTAATTTAAAAAAGGAATCCCCGATTGCCATTTGAGCCTGAGGTATTAACTCATTACCGGGAAAATTTTCTATTATGGACCTGTAATGTTTTATTGCTTCGTTTAATTTTTCATCCTGAACATAAAGTTCTGCAATTTTAAATGAAGCTTCAATCGATAAGTTGTCTTTAGGATATTTATCTATCAATTCTTTGAAGGTTTTTATTGCTTCTTCCTTTTTCCCTTCAAGATAGTAGCTGGATGCAATTGCAAAAAGAGATTCTGGTTGCAAAACTCCAAGCGCCAGTACCTGCTGATAGAAACTGCACGCCTCTTTATACTTTGCCTGATTGTAAAGCGCATCCCCTAATCGGTACAGAGCATCTGTCCTCCAGTGACTTGAGGGATGTTCGGTCACCAATATACTGAAGGACTTCTGGGCATCGGCAAATTTACCCATTTTAAAATAAGACCATCCCAGCCAGTAAAGTGCATTTGCCAGAACCTGTCCACTACTTTTTTTAACAACTTCTTCAAACTTGGAAATGGCTTGATCGAAATTACCCTGTTTGTAAATGGAGTATGCAATTTGAAATTTAGCCTGCAGTACAATCGATTCATCCTTTGACTCTTTAGCGACTTTCTCGTAAAAATCAACTGCCTCTTTATAATTCTTTTCACTTATCAGGCAATCACCAATCCTGAGCATCGCATTTCTGCGCAGTTCTGCAAATCTAAGAGGGGCTTGAAGTGCCTCTATGAAGGCATTGCGGGCTTGTCCAAATTCTTTTTTCTTATAGTGTCCCTCGCCTATTTGCAACCACGAATCTAAAACTAACTCATCTGCTATTCCCCTTCCTCTGTACTCTTCAATGAATTTTTTATAAGCAGCAAGAGATTCCTCAATTTTATCCAGTTTATTTAAAGTAGAAGCAATCCAGTATTTTATTTCAGGAATAAGCTCAGAATCTGGATATTTTTCCAGAATTTTCCTGTAAGAATCAATTGCAGTAAGGAAATCACCGCGCCTGTACTGGCAATCCGCAACTGCCTTCATTGCAAGTAGTGCAAATTCACTTTTTGTCTCCTCAGATATAACAGCAGAAAAATAAGTCTCGGCATTCGTCCAATCATTCAAATTGAAATAAGCATTCCCGAGCAAAACCTTAGCCTCTCGAATAAAAGCTGATTTCTGATATTGAGCAATAACTTTCTCTAAATTTTGAATCGCCCGAGCAAATTCTCCTCTTTTATAATAACAATACCCTAACGAATAATAGGTTTGGTCAAGATATGCAGAATTTGGATATTCTTTAATAATGACAGTATAAATATCTACTGCACCCTGGTAATCTTTTTTTTTATACTGAATCTCTGCGAGAAAATAAAGCGCTAAATCTGCCCATTCGCCCTTAGGTGAATCAGTGACGACCTTTTGAAAATTCAAAGAAGCACTGTCATAATCACCCTGATTAAAATAGCATTGGCCAATACGCAGAATGGAAATATCCTTATCCTTTTTTCCCCTAATCCTTTCATAATGAATAAGCGCCTCTTTAAAATTTGATTGCCCGAAGAATTTACATTCTCCTAATAAAAATTCAACATCGTCCGTCATCTTGCTTTCAGGATAAGAGTTTTTGAAAGCCTGCAACCGTGTAAGGGCAATATCATATAACCCCTGCTCGTATAATCCATAAACAAGGTTGTATTCCTCCTCCTCTTTAGACAGCTGTGCAAATAAAAAATCGCATGAGATATACTGTGTAACGAAAAATACAACAAGAAAGATTTTTAACATTTTTTTTGACACATTACACCTGCAGCTAATGCTTCCTCCCGAGAAGGTCCTTCGGAAAAAATTATCTCATCGCCTTTTGCGCTCACAAGAATTGTCCCTTGACTGAACTTACCCTTAAGCATCTCTGAAGCAAGAGGGTCTTCAATGAGTTTCTGAATAGTCCTGCGCAATGGCCTTGCACCAAAAGATGGGTCATAACCTTTTGCCATCAGCAATTCTCTGGCACTCTCATCAGGCGTAAGAGTAATTTTCCTCTCCTTCAATCCTTCATTTATTTCCTGAAACATCAAATCAATAATCTTGAGAATTTCTTTCTTTGACAGGGAATGAAAAACAATGATTTCATCCAGGCGGTTTAAAAATTCCGGGTTAAAAATCTTCTTGACCTCGGATAAAACCCTCTCTTTAATTTCCTTATAAGATTGTTCAGCCCCCTCTAATTCATGGACGTCCCCGACTGGAGTCATTTGAAAGCCCATTGAAAATTTTCCTTTAATGATATCCCTTGCGCCTACATTTGAAGTCATAATCACAACAGTATTTCTAAAATCAACGCTGTGACCTAAGTTATCAGTGAGATGTCCATTGTCAAGTACCTGCAACAATATGTTAAACACATCGGGATGAGCTTTTTCTATTTCATCTAAAAGAACAATTGAATATGGTTTTCGCCTCACTTTCTCTGTCAACACCCCACCCTCTTCATATCCAACATATCCTGGTGGTGCACCAATAAGGCGGGAAACCGCGAATTTCTCCATAAATTCAGACATGTCAATCCGTACAAGTGCATCCTCATCCCCGAATAAAAATGCCGCAAGGCTCTGCGCTAACTTCGTCTTGCCAACGCCTGTGGGACCCAGAAATAAGAATGAACCGGTTGGACGGCGCGCATCTTTCAAGCCAGCTCTTGCGCGGCGCATCGCCCTGCTTATAGCTCTAATCGCTTCATCCTGTCCTATTACATTCTTATGCAATCCTTCTTCCATATTTAACAATTTGTCCTGGTCTTTCTGGGTGAGTTTAATTAGTGGTACGCCGGTCCATCTCGACACTATATAAGCAATTCCTTCTTCATCTACCACTGCTTCTCCATGGTCTATTTTTTGTTTCTCCCATTCTTTTTTGTCAGATTCAAGTTTCTGGCGCAATTTTTTTTCCTTATCCCTGAAATTTGCTGCTTTTTCAAATTCCTGATTTTTTATGGCGGATTCCTTTTCCTTTGTCACCATTTCAATCTCATCCTCCATCTTTTTCAAATCCGGTGGATGAGTGGTAATGCGCAAGTGAGTCCTGGAGCCAGCCTCATCAATTAAATCAATTGCTTTGTCTGGAAGAAACCTGTCAGAGATATAGCGATGGCTCAATTCTGCAGCTATTTCCAGTGCCCTATCTGTAATCTTAACTCTGTGATGTGCCTCATATTTATCCCTCAGGCCCTTAAGAATTTCAATGGTTTCCTTAACTGTAGGTTCATCTACAATAACCGTCTGGAATCTTCTTTCTAATGCAGCATCCCGCTCCACATATTTACGATAATCATTAAGTGTAGTAGAACCAATACACTGCAGTTCTCCCCTTGCCAACGCAGGCTTGAGAATGCTTGCTGCATCTATTGCTCCTTCAGCTGCACCTGCACCGACAAGCGTATGAATTTCATCAATAAAAAGGATAATATTGTTTGACCTTTTGATTTCATCAACAACTCTTTTAAGGCGCTCTTCGAATTCCCCGCGATATTTGGTTCCTGCCACCAGAGCAGCCAGATCAAGCGTAATAACTCTCTTGTTAAGGAGAGATTCTGGCACATCCTTAGAAACTATGCGCTGAGCCAATCCTTCTACAATTGCGGTTTTACCAACACCCGGATCCCCAATTAGAACAGGGTTATTCTTAGTTCGCCTGGAAAGTATCTGTGTTATTCTCTCTATTTCATTCTCTCTGCCAATAACAGGATCCAGTTTATTTCCTACGGCTAATTCAGTCAGGTCGCGTCCAAATGCATCAAGGACCGGTGTTTTACTTTTTTTTCTCGGTCCAGATGGACCTGATTCAATCCCCATTCCCCCTAACAGGGAAATGATAATTTCTCTAACCTTATTCAAATCCACCCCGAGGTTCTGCAAAACCCTGGATGCTATACCTTCCTCTTCTCTGATAAGACCTAAAAGCAGATGTTCTGTTCCTATGTAATTATGTTTCAGAGACTGAGCTTCTTCCATAGCCAGCTCTAAAACTTTCTTTGCACGGGGTGTAAATGGAACATCACCAAGTACAAGCATGGAACGACCTTTCCCAACCAGTTTTTCTACTTCAATTCTGACTTTTTCCAGTTCTATTCCAAGACTCTGGAAGACCTCTGCAGCTACCCCTTCTCCCAAACGAATCAATCCAAGAAGAATATGTTCTGTTCCTACGTAATCGTGGTTTAATCTTTTTGATTCCTCCTGTGCTAAGAGAAGGACACGACTTGCCCTCTCAGTAAATCTCCCGAACATATTTCACCTCCATTAATGTAACTCAAACCTTTAGGTTTGATTGGTTTAGGACTAAAGTCCCCAGTTACATCTGTTTGCTGTAACTGTAACTCAAACCTTTAGGTTTGATTGATTCAGGACTAAAGTCCTGAGTTACTTGTAACTCAAACCTTTAGGTTTGATTGATTCAGGACTAAAGTCCCCAGTTACATCTGTTTGCTGTAACTGTAACTCAAACCTTTAGGTTTGATATTGTAATATTATACCACACAATTTTAAAAAAATCAATAAAAAAGTCCCGCTTTTTCAATTACGGGACATTTTTAGGACTTTTTACATAATCTATAGGGGAAAGTGCCGCCCTATTTAAATGTGATAGCGTTTTTTCATTGCATCATAAATACGCACCATTGCAATCTGAATTGCTGCTTCAGGATAAGAAATTCTTTCTTCTTTAGAAATTTCACAGGTCATTCTTAAACTATCCTCTATCTTCTTTCTGATGATTCCAAAAACATCTTCTTTACTTATTTTTATCGCACTTAATGAACGGGAATATTCCTCCATGGAAGCAATTACTCCTCCGGAATTTGCAATTATATCTGGAATTACCGGCATTTTTCTTTCATTTAATATTTCCATTCCTTCCTTAGTAATTGGAGAATTTGCTGCTTCTACAATTATTTTTGCTTTAATTTTCGAAGCATTAGTTTCATTAATTACATGGCCTGTTGCTGCTGGAATCAAAACATCTAAATCTAAAGAAAAAAGTTGTTCATTGGTAATGCTCTCTTTCTTAAACTCTTTTACAGTATAATTCTTTTTTACATACTCGAATAGAGAAGGAATATCAATTCCGTTTTCATCATAAATGCCGCCGTACAAATCGGTTATTCCAATTACTTTTGCTCCCATCTGGTATAAATATAATGCAAGATTGGAGCCGACATTCCCAAATCCCTGTATTCCTACTCTGGCATTTTTTAACTTAGCACCTAAAATTTCTTCCATAAAAATTTTTGTTGCATAGGAACAACCATATCCAGTACTTTCTTTTCTTCCAGGAAGCCATCCAGCAATTCCCTCGGGCTTCCCGGTAACTGTTGCCGGGTCATGAGTCTGATTATAGATAAAAGCCATTTCTTCTGGGCCGCTTCCCATGTCCGGTGCAGGAATATAGGTATGATCCATAAGATATCTGTTAATTTGATAGGAAAGTTCTTCGCAAATATCCAGATGCAGGGTTTTTTCAAAATTTCTGTCTTTTTCCTTTTTAAAAAACTTATATACTTCTTCCATATTTAATCTTATTCCTGTTTTACCTCCACCAAATTCTATTTCGGTAACCGCTGTTTTCAAACTCATTAATCTTGCCAGCTCCATAGTTTCCCAGATGTTTACATCAGGAGCAATGCGCACTCCGCCTTTATATGGCCCACGTGCATTATTGTGCAGAACAACGCAGCCCCAGGTTACATAGACTTTTCCCCAGAATTTTACTGGCAATCTTAAAATAAGTATATGCTGGGGATTAATAATATCTTCAATAATTTCTTTCTCCAAGCCCATTTTTTCGCCAACTTTTTTCATTAAAAATCCTGAACGAGTAAGTGGCTCCTCCTGTAAAAGAACATTTTCCATTTTTCCTTTTAGGCTCATTTTTTCTCCTTGTCACTCAATTTCTTTTAGACACTTTTTTATATGTTTAATGCTTTTTTCTATTCCTGTAGTGGCATCTTCTTTTGCTTCATATTCAAGAGAAAGATAGCCGTCATATCCTGCATCCTTTAATATTTTAAAGCATCCCGTAAAATCAATATCTCCTTCTCCTACAGGCACTGATTCCAATTTTTCGCCAACTTTTTTCATGTCTTTAACATGAACCATGGCTGCATATGGAGCAGTATTTTTAACTCCTTTTATCGGTTCTTCACCATAGGGCCAAAAATTACCAATATCAACATTTACTCTCAGGAAAGATGAGTTAATTTTAGTAATATAATACAGAACCTGGTCAGAAGTTGCTGCCAGTCCACCGTGGTCTTCCAATGCCAAAATCACTCCTTTTTTCTTTCCGTATTCAGTGCATTCTGCCAGGCAATTGCATATTAAATCTTTTCCTTCATCCCAGCTCAAGCCTTCTCTTCCACCAGCAAAAACCCTTAATACTTTTGAGCCAAGCTGATTTGCCTCATCAATTGCTAATTTTACTTTTTCAATCTCTTCTTTGACTTTGTCTGTCCCTGCTACTGCTCCAAAATTATTTCCCACAATATATCCTGATAATGCAATACCGCTATTTCTTAGCCATTCAGGAGTCTGCGTTAATTCTTTTTGCTTGTCTTCCCAATAATAACCCAGGTCAACACCTTCAAAACCCTTTTTTGCTGCATACTCAATAAAACTTTCCACAGTCATCTGCTTTTTTGAAAAAAACTGTGTACAACTGTAAATTGTAATGCTTGCTTTCATGCCCCCTCCCTTCACAAAATTTTTAAAGCACTGTCTACAACTTTTAAAACTGTGCGGCCATCAATTCTTTTCCATTCCATTCTTTCATATCTATCAGCAACATCAGTATTCTGTAATTCAATCTTTATTTCAAGCGGTGGTTTTATAATATAAGGTTTAAAATCTTTTATCCTTTTTATTGCTCTTGCTACCCCTTCTTTAATTAACTCTTTTGTCTTTTTCGGAGATAAAATCTTTGCGCAATTCCTTGTAAATCCTTCTTTTACTGCTACTGTTTCAATGTTTCCCAAAAGCTGCTTTGCTTCTTCACAGGTTGCTTTGTCTCCACTCACAAAAATAACCGGAATATTAAAATGTCCGGCAATTAGAGATTGCTGCCCAATCTCTCCCATCTTTATTCCATTGACATAATAATTTAACCAGGTTGTGGAACTCTGTGTGTGGTCTAAAATTCCTCCCTTTGTTCCAGCCATTGCATGAAATCCAACCAAAAGAACAGCATCGAAACTTTCATCTAGCCCTGGACAAATATTGACTCGTCCTGGACCCATGATATAAGAAGCACGCGGGTCCAATTCTTCAATAATAAAATTAAATCCACCTCCATGCCCATCAATAACCACAACTTCTTCTGCTCCGCCTGAAATTGCTCCATCTACTGCAGCATTAACATCCCGGGTTAATAAATGCCTGGCTTTTTCATATTCCTGGCCATTTTCATCCCTTCCTGTTTGCTGGAAAGTTAAAACTCCACTTATCCCTTCCAAATCCGTACTGATATAAACTTTCATTGTTTCACCTCACTAATTTTAATATTCTTTTTGCATTTTTACTGGCAATTTTTTGCCAGGTTTCCTCCGGCAACAATTTATCCTCTAAAATTTTTTTAAAAAACCGAACAACAGGAACGCCTTTTTCGATGTCACTCCTTAGACAGGAATCAGTACCAAACAATAGTTTATCCTGAAATTGTTTTAAAAATTTTAGTCCAAATTCTGGATCTCGTGAAAGTGCATTGTAACCACTCCCTGCAGAAATATCCGCCCAAAGATTTTCATATTTTTTCATAAGTTTAGGAACAGTACCACCTTTTTTGATTGGACCTTTTGGATAGCCACATCTTTCACTCTCAGGAACATCAGCAGATATTTCTGCCCAAAAAGTCGGGCCATGTCCAATAAACACTGTCTGCGGACATTTCTGGAGTGCTTTTTCAAGTTTTGGCAGCCCGGGGTCATCAATTAACCCATAACCATATTTACTTGAATTCATATCAAACAAAACTGGCATTTTAAATTTTCCTGCCTGGCGGTAAAGGTTTAGACATCTGGGGTCATCAAATTCCATTTTGGGAAGTAATTCTCCAATTCCTTTGCATCCTCTGGATGCATACTCTTCAAAAAGATAGGTAAAATCCATCTTCTGGTTGTTGCTTCCAAATCTTGGATCAATCAGACAAAAAGGAATAAGACGGTCAGGAAATTTCAAACAGGCGGAAATCACATCTTCTGTATCAGATTCACGGTAAACTGCTTCCGGCGTTTCACTTAATCCTAATACACATGCCTTATCTATACCCCAGGCATCCATTTTTATGATTAAACTTGTAACATCCATAAATTCTTTTCTATCTTTCACAACCAAACCAATATGGGTATGAACATCAATAATCATTAAAAACCTCTTAACTCCTTTTAAAACCAATTCTGAGCTTTTGGAGCTCCTTCTTTAATGGGTTGATTAGAAAAAGGCTGGTAGCAGAATTTTTCTGAAAGTTCATCAATCTTTTGAAGATCTTCTTCATCAATATGGTCCTCCAGGGCAGGATAAATACTCTCGTAATGCTCTGGCTTTGACCCACCTAAAATCACACTGGTAACATAAGATTTAGACAATAACCAGACCACAGATAAACGGTTCAAGGGAATATTATACCTCTCAGATATTTTCCCCATTTCATCCAATAAGTCAAAAACTTCGTTAGTAAGCATTTTTCTAAATGACACCCCTGCTACACGAGAATCTTCAGGAATAGATTCTCCCCGTTTATATCTACCTGTAAGAATGCCTCCAGCAAGTGGACCATACGTCATCATTGCAATATTAAATCTTTTACAAAAAGGGATAGTCTCATTTTCTATCACCCTATCAATTATATTATAACGGCATTGAATTGCTACAATGGGTTCCCAATTATGTAGAGCACTCACTCCTAACATATGTGCCATCTGCCATGCATAATGATTGGAAACTCCGAGGTAACGCACTTTCCCTTGTTTAACGAGACTGTCCAAAGTGGAAAGTGTTTCTTCTGCCGGGGTGTTCGGGTCAGGATGGTGAAGCAAATAAAGGTCAATATAATCTGTTTTTAATCGTTTCAAACTTTCCTCTAATGCTCTTATAATATGATAACGAGAGCATCCGCCACTATTAAGATTATTCTTTTCCATCTTAACCAAAAACTTAGTAGTTAAAATTACTTTTTTTCGTTTTTCTGGGGTTAAAGCCTCGCCTAAAATTTCCTCACAAAGTCCTCTTCCATAGGCATCTGCTGTATCAATGAAATTAATTCCTTTATCTAAAGCTTTTAAAATAATTTCAATAGATTTATTTTTCTCAAGTCTTGAGGGAAAATCCATAACCCCCAGACAGAACCGAGAAACTTTTATTCCCGTATTTCCAAATTTCACATATTCCATTGTATTTAATCTCCTAGTCTCAATATTCTTTTTGCATTCTCCTCTGTAATTTTATCGTAAGTAATTTTTGAAATTTTTCCTTCCTTTAACCCCTGCCTGAAATAATCAACAATCGGGACTTCCTGAACTACATGGCAGAGGTCTGTTCCAAATAATAGTCTATCCTGAAACTCTTCAAGGAATTTGTAACCATAATCTGAGTCTCTGGTAATGGCATTAAATCCAGAGCCGGCTGACAAATCTCCATAGAGATTGGGGTATTTATTAAATAATTCCTGCAATCTTCCTTCTTTTTCTATTTTTCCTGCAGGATAACCGCCTCTTGTTTCCTCCTGCACATCGCCGCTGACTTCTGACCAGAAAGCCATCGCATGTCCGATAAAAATTGTCTCCGGACACTCTTTTAAAGCCTTCTCTAACCTTGGTAGTCTTATATCATCAACCAATCCATAGCTCCCGCCAAACCTATTATATAAATGAAAAATTATCGGAAACCCTGCTTTTCCGCAATGCTTATATAGATTTAAACACAAATGGTCGTCAAAATAAAGATTTGCAGTAAGTTCTCCTAAACCTTTACACCCCGATTCTTTATACTTATTTAGAATCCAGGAAAAATCTGTTTCTGGAGAATTATATCCCTGGCGGGGGTCAAGGTTACAAAAAGGAATAACTCTATCAGGATGGCGACTATATACCTCAAGAACATCCTCGGTCCCAAAATAAAAATAGGGTGTCTCTGGGCTTGCTCCAATAGGCAGAACTACAAATCTATCTATTTTCAACTCATCCATCCTTTTTATTAATTCTTCTTCTGTCAGAGCTTCTTTTCCACCCCATACCGTAAGCACATGTGTATGAACATCAATCATTTTGTTCTCCAATATTTTTCTACTTTTTCAAATGCTTTTGCTGTATCTTCAATTTCTTTTTTCGTCCAGCCTTCATGAATAAAAAGTGTCATATGGTCGTTTAAACTTCTTTTTGCGTCCGGACAGCAATCAGTATAATCTATTTTTCTTACCCCGGGTAAATTGTAAGGGTAATGGGAATTTCCAAAAGTATTCCTTTCTTTAATCCATTTCCATTCATATAATGGGTTCATATATTTTGCTCCGATAGGCAATCCTTCTTTGGCAAGTGCTTTTACAACTTCATCTTTATCTCTTTTCAGCACATCTTTAGTATAGTGAACAAAACAGAACCATGGATTTACTTCTGCCCCGGGAACAATTTTCCACAAACGAAAAGCATACAGTTTCTTCATCTTCTCGTTTAAAGAATCGTAAATCCATTTTCTTTTTTGAGCAATCTTTTTCAGTTTTTTTAATTGAACTCTGCCAATTACTGCTTCCAGTTCGGTCATCCGATAGTTCAATCCCAGGAAAAGATTTGTTTTTTCCCTGGAATTAAAAGGTTTTCCCCTGTCAGCAAATCTTTTTACATTCCAGTAAAGTTTTTCACTATTGGTAGTGACCATGCCTCCCTGGCCACCGCTGGTAGTATGTTTTCCGCTCATCAAGCTAAAACAACCCATATCTCCAATTGCACCCGCATATTTACCTTTGTATTTTGCTCCATGTGACTGGGCACAGTCTTCAATAACAATTAATTTGTTCTTTCTGGCAATCTTCATTATTTCATCCATTTTTGCTGGCTGTCCGGCAAGATGGGTAACAATAATCACTTTTGTTTTTTTGGTAATATTTTTTTCAATTGCCCGAGGAGAAATATTTAATGTTTCGTATTCCACATCAGTAAATACCGGGATACACAATTGAAATAAAATTGGAGTAATTGCTCCCGGGTCAGTAATTGGAGAAGTGATTACTTCTGTTCCGGGTTCTAATTTTAATGCACCTAAAGCAGAATGTATTGCTGCTGTTCCAGAACTCATTGCAGTTGCAAATTTAGTCCCATAATATTTTGCAAATTCTTTCTCGTAAGTATCTACTTCTGTTCCACCATAGCGTTCAAACGCGCCACCGTGCAATAATGTTCTGTTCACCATCTTTAAAATTGCCCTCTTCTCCTCTTTTCCAATAAGTAATCTTGGCGGAAAAGGCTTTTTTCTTACAGGCCTTCCACCATCAATTGCTAATTTTTCCACTTTTACCTCCTTTACAACAATTGTTTGTAATTCTCAGCAGCCTTGCAAAAAGCATAAGCATGCTCTTTAATAATATCTTTTCTGTAATGTTTAAACCAGGGAATAGAAAATGCTCTTGCAGGAATTGATTCAGTAACAGGAAGACTGCCCTTTTTCTGGCGAACATCTCTTTTTGTATTGGCAATTATTGTTGGCCTGCCATGATGATAAATATCCGCTTCATGAAATAAAGGATGGAGATGCAAAAGAGAATTTGTCCCTGGTGAGCAAACCGAGCCCTCTGCCTGCACTGCTTCACAGAATTTTTTTATTGGAAGATTGCCTAATTCTTCCGGAACATAAATACCGTGCGGCGCATACCATCCGCCCATTGTGCTTCCTGAATTTTTTGCCGGGCGATGTGCTCTTATGCCTTTTACTCCTTCCAGTAAATCCCAGAAATAATTCATTGCTTTTTGTATTTCTTTCATCCTTTTTCTGTAATGTTTCAATTGGACCCTTCCAACTGCAGAAGTAAGTTGATGCATACGATATTTAAAACCACCCCAGGGAAGACCTGCAAACTTTTTTAGTTGTGGAATAGTAAGTCCCTGGGTTTTAGAATATCTTGTTTGAGATGTCCTTTCATAATGTCCAAAAGCAACTGCCCGCTCGTAAATTTCTCTATTGTTTGTAGTAAGCATTCCCCCTTCTCCACATGGCAGTGCTTTTCCAGACATTATACTGAAACAACCAGTATCACCAATTGTTCCCAACACTCTCCCTTTATATAAACCACCGTGAGCATGGCTTACATCCTCTATTACCTTTATTTTATAAATTCTCGCAATTTTCATAATCTTATCCATATCGCAGGGATATCCACAGTAATGCACAGGAATAATTGCCTTTGTTCTTTTGGTAATGCGATGCTCAATATCATCCGGGTCAATGCATAAAGTTTCTGGTTTGACTTCAGCAAAAATAATTGTTGCTCCTAAATTAAGTGCTGGTAAAACAGAAGCCCAGTAGGTTAAACTCGGCCCAATAATTTCGTCTCCAACCCCCACTCTACAAGCCCACATTGCT